>DNBZ01000099.1 GCA_003484585.1 Bacteroidota bacterium
ATTAGGTGCTGCTGGAGCTATAGAAGCATTAGCTTGTCTTAGTGCTATTAATACAGGGATAATACCTCCTACTATTAATCATTTTACGGACGACGAACAATTCGATCCGAAACTCAACTTTACCTTTAATAAAGCTCAAAAAAGAGATGTCAAATATGCACTGAGCAATACCTTCGGTTTTGGAGGTCATAATGCTTCGGTAATTATGGGTAAATGTGAGTAGTACTGTGATAAACGGTATCAAAAAAATATATTTCACTCGCTTTTCTAAACATTCTAAATTCTACCGAGAATTACATCCACTCCTTGGATATTTCCCAGGTAAGCCAAAACTTTATGTGCAAGCTTTCATGCACAATTCACTTACTAAAAAAACGGAAGAGCTAGACTCAAAGCACAATAACGAGCGACTTGAATACCTTGGAGATGCTGTACTAGATCTAATTATTGCTGAACTACTATTTAAAAAATTTCCTTTTCAAGGCGAAGGTTTTCTAACCGAAATGAGAAGTAAGTCGGTAAGTAGAAAAAAACTATCTGAAATAGCATTCAATATGGGTTTGCATGAGCACCTTATGTTTGACAAGTCTATACGCAAAAATAGAACTGCTGTACAAGGTATCGCTGGCAATGCCCTAGAAGCACTTGTGGGTGCTATCTACCTAGATAAAGGGTACCAGTTTTCAAAACGTTTCGTCTCCAAAAAGATAGTAGGTGTTCATCTAGATTTTGACACACTTAAAGACAAAGTAGTCAACTTTAAAAGTGTCTTAAATCAATTTGCACAGCGAGAGAAAAAAGAGCTGGAGTTTAGAGTACTAAATGATGCTGCCGAAAAAAATATTAAAAGCTACAGTATAGGTGTATATCTAGATAATCTAGAAATAGCTAAAGCTAGAGCAAAATCTAAAAAAGAAGCCGAGCAACTAGCCAGTGAAAAATCTTGCGAAATCTTAGATATATTATCGCTACAGAAGGATTAAGCCATAGGAAATCGCTCCTGAACCACTTGCAGTCTTTTTGCCATTGATTCCAACCCTATTAATTCTAACATTTCGAAAATAGGAGGACCACCAGCTTGTCCGCTTATCACCCATCTTAGTGGCTGCATTAGCATTCCCTTACTTATTCCATTAGTCTCTGCATAGCTTGTTAGATGACTTTCCATAACCTCTGCAGTATCTTTATTTTCTGTTACTAGATCAGTGATGTAGGCTGCTATGTGCTCAGCTGTTTCGGCATTCCACTTTTTATTCAGCACCTTCTCATCATATGTGCTTGGTAAGCCAAAAAAGTAATCCCCTAATGGCAAGATTTCTGAGGCAAAATTTACTTTCTCCTTTAAGAGGTCTAATACCTTGATAAGATATTCCTCTCCCCTCACTTTATGCTTAAGAGCAAGCTCATTATCTACCATAGCTAGCAACTCTGGTCCACTTGCTTGCATCAGGTATTGATGATTAAACCATTTCGCTTTATCTACATCAAACTTAGCACCACTTTTAGATACACGCTCAAGGTCAAATGCCTGTACTAACTCATCCATAGAAAATAACTCTTGATTATCAGACGGGTGCCAACCCAGCAAAGCAAGCATGTTTATTACTGCTTCTGGTATGTATCCTTTTTCTCTATATCCGCTGCTTATTTCCCCTTCTGGCGATTTCCACTCTAGTGGAAATACAGGAAACCCAAGTCTGTCCCCATCCCTTTTACTCAATTTTCCTTTACCATCTGGCTTTAGCAATAGTGGCAAATGAGCAAACTCTGGCATAGTATCTTCCCATCCCAAGTACCTGTATAGCATGATATGGAGCGGTGCACTAGGCAGCCACTCTTCCCCGCGTATTACATGCGTTATCTCCATAAGATGATCATCTACTATGTTAGCTAGGTGATAGGTAGGTAGGCCGTCTTCTTTTAATAAAACCTTATCATCTAATTGACTGCTATTAAAAACTATCCAACCTCTTATTACATCGTGAAAACGAATCTCCTCGTTACGCGGTAGTTTTATTCTTACTATAAAGTTGTCGCCATTTTCTAGCCTTTCTTTAACCTCGTCTTCGCTAAGTGTTAATGAGTTCTTCATACTCATACGAGAAGTCGCATCATATTTAGCACTCATGTTATTAGCCTCTAGCTTAGCTCTCATTTCGGTAAGCTCTTCTGGAGTATCAAAAGCATAATATGCTTTATCGTCCTTTATAAGTTTATGAGCATATTCTGCATACTTATCCATACGCTCACTTTGTTTATATGGTCCATAATCTCCCCCTTCTCGTACCCCTTCGTCTACCTTCATCCCAAGCCATTTCAAACTCTCATTGATGTAGTCTTCTGCCCCTTCTACAAAACGTTTTTGATCTGTATCTTCTATTCTAAGTAAAAATTTACCCTTATTTTTTTTGGCAAATGCATAGTTATATAATGCCGTTCTCACGCCTCCTATGTGCAGTGGCCCAGTAGGGCTAGGGGCAAAACGTACTCGTACAGGTCTGTTACTCATTGTTATGTTTATAAGGGTGCAAAAATAATGTCATTTATGGTATCTAAAATCATCTTTTTAGGATGGAATTTCCAATAAGGAGACAATAAACAGATTGACAACACGCCTAGTATTGCAACGCAACAAACTGAACGTCAATATGTTACTAACCTATAACAATTGTGGCACTTCAATTGGGCTTAGAAAGGTGAACTATACTTTACAATGATGAATAAATTTATATTCTCCTTTTCGGTTATTTTGATTACCACATTTGCTTTTGCAGATC
>DNBZ01000345.1 GCA_003484585.1 Bacteroidota bacterium
CCTAAGGAGTTTCTTGCACTGGGGGATATAAGATATATGGGTACTTTTAGAGGCTACTTTACAGACTTTGCGGTAAAAGGAGATATACATACTAGTGTAGGCGATGTGGCTACAGACATCACTTATAAGCAACTGGGGACTAACAATGCAGCCTATGCTGGCATATTGACCTCCCCAGACTTAGACCTAGGTAAACTGATAGGTAACAAAACAATCGGCACCACATCTTTTGACCTTCAATTAGCTGGCAGCGGTCTGGCTGCACAATCCTTAAACAGCAGTATATCTGGTCAAATAGGGCACATTTCATACGCAGATTACGACTACAAAAACATAGTATTAGATGGTAAAGTTGCTCTAGGTTTATATGAAGGAGACTTCAAAATACAAGACCCCAACTTCAATTTAGACTTCAATGGCTCTCTGGATATAAGCTCCGAAATTCCAGAAATAAAAGTACGAACCAACGTGTTTGCTCTTAATTTGAAGACATTAGGATTAGATAGTCAAGATAACATTTTAAAATTTAACGGGATAGTAAATCTGACGGGGAGCGAGCTTGACAATATAACGGGCAGCATAGACCTAGACAGCTTTACAATGGCTAAAGGAGATAGCACCTACCGTTTGAAAAATGTTAAACTCACTTCAGAGAAAAGCGGAAACTATCGACAATATTCTTTAAAATCAGACCTCGCTGTAGTAGATTTAAAAGGGAATTTTTTACTTAGTGAAGTAGACACACTAATAGAACATATTAAGCATATTATTTATCCATCTCAGTTTGCAAAACCTGTGCTACCGATCAAGAGTAAGAACATAGCAGCAGTAATATCTATAGATACGTTTCAAAACGTTTTTAAAGAATTAATAAATTCAGCATATTTCGAAAGCCTCTTCTTAGATATAGAATACGACCATACAGCTGGGAAAATAGAAAGCACGGGAGGTCTCACTAATTTTAAGTACGACATAGTCTCTACACCTTTTATTGATTTAAAAATATCCAACGGCGGAGATTTCACCCCTATCAACTTTGGTATAAGCACTGGAGGCCTGCTACAAAACGACAGTATATTATTTGACCAATTAGATGCCAATGGATTTATAGATGATGGCATAGTCAACTTTGAAACTACGTCTAAACGAGATAGCATTTTAGATATTTTGCTAGCTGGCAAGCTCACCTATATACGCGATAGTATATCTGTATACTTAGATAATTCCAAAGTTAAAATATATGATAAAGATTGGACGCTAAAGAGAACTAATTTCCCCAACATAGTATCACATCACGGTATTGTAGAGTTTAGATACTTTGACTTTAGAAATGAGAATGAAATACTTTTCGTAGACGCCTCCATTGGCGAAAAAGCAGACAAAATAAACGTAATACTTACAGATTTCAAACTAGATAATCTCACTCCATTTATAGCAGGTTTTGACCTGAAAATAGCAGGGATAACGAATGGGTATATAGACGTATCCGACAGGCAAGGTTTCCCTATTATTGAGTCTGATTTAATAATAGAAGACCTACAGCTAGATGACGACACACTTGGCACGCTCACTTTACAAAGTATAAATAAAGACAACTTACTAGCTGTAGCTATAGATGGCAGTATAAGTGGAGGACTACTTAATGACATGAAAATACTTGGAAGTATTGATTTTAAGAATATTCAGTCTCCTCTTAACTTAAAACTAACTACAGAAAAAAGTAGCATAAAACCTTTTGAAAAATATCTAAAGGGGTTAGCTTCTAACATCAATGGGTTATCTACTACTAACATTAGCATTACAGGCCTACTAAACAAACCAAACCTCAGGGGGAAAATGCAAATAGATAATCTAGACTTCAAAGTAGATTACCTGCAGACCAATTACAAGGGAGATGTAACCCTTGATATAGATTTTAATACTTTTAAAATAACCCAAGCTACTTTAACAGATAGAACCAACCAAAAAGGGAAGGTTTCTGGAAGCATAAACCATAGTAATTTTACTGATTTTCGTTTCAATGTGAATATAGACGAGCTATCCAACTTTGAGATAATGAATACGTCAAGAGAAGACAATGAACTCTTTTATGGAACCGCCTTTGTAGATGGCAAGATGCTAATATCTGGTCCTATGGACGATATTCTACTTCAGATAAATGCAAAAAGTAGAAAAGGCACTGAAATCTTTATTCCATTAGATAACGCATCTACTAGCGGAAAACTAAGTTACGTAGAGTTTGTAAATTTAAAACTAGACAATAACCAGCTAAACAAGACTTTTAAATCTACCGCAGGAGTGCGTATGGATTTTAATTTTGAGATTACAAATGATGCTAATATCACGTTAATTTTTGATGAGCTCTTGGGTGACAAAATAGAAGCTGCAGGCCACGGTAATCTCAGAATGGAGATAAATACTTACGGAGATTTTAATATGTATGGGGGCCTAACTATCGATAGAGGAAGTTATCTATTCACAGCATTAGATTTAATTACTAAATATTTTACAGTAAAGCAAGGAGGCACACTGTTTTGGGATGGAAATCCGTATAATGCTAAAATAGACTTAGAAGCCATAAAAAGAGAGTATCCCGTGCCAAAAGCACTAGTGAGTGGCATAGTACAAGATGAAGAAGAGCTAGCCAACTACTCCACTGCTATACCCGTAGATTGTTACCTTAAGCTAACAGGTCTCCTTTTCAATCCAGAGGTGGCGTTTGACCTTGATTTTCCATCTCAATCAAGCCATAGTGCTACCGCTAACAACACCCTTAATACGGTGATAGAACGGGTAAAGCTCGACCAAGAAGAACTCGATAGGCAGGTTTTCGCACTCTTAGTATTGGGCACATTTATACCTCCCAGTTTTTCGGCAGGTTCTACTAATAATGTGGTTACTGCAGGGGCTCGTCAACAAGTTGAAAAGGGAGCTGCCAATACAGGAATAAATAGTCTGAGTGATTTTGCCTCTAGCCAGTTAAACAATTGGTTAGGACAACTAGACACTAGGCTACAAGTAGGAGTAGACTATCAAAATAGTTACGAAAGCGAAGCTGAACTTATACTATCTTTAAAAAGAAATTTCTTGAATGATAGGCTAGAACTAGCCTATTCAGTAGATGCTGCAGCACAGGGCTCTAAACCTTACGATGTGAGTATAAAATATGATATAAACGAGGAGGGGAATATTAAAATACGTGGCTTCCAGAAGCAAGCCAATGACCCCACTCTTGGTAATATAAATAACGTAACTACCACCGGAGTGGGCCTATCTTTCAGATATCAATTTGATAGATTTAGACTACGAAAGAAAAAAGTAAAGCCAAAAGAGGACACAAAATTACCGTAGATTAGCAATACAATTTTTAAGACCTACGTTTAGTATTATTGGGCACTAATACAATAGAAGTGCGGCCTTAGTAAACCCTTATTTTTTTATTGAAAGTCCGTTGTAAGTTTAAACCTAAGCACACGCTGATTACCAGCATCACAAATCCAAACTATACGATTTTTATATGCTACGGCAGTTGGGTTATTAAACTGAGACAAGCCCGTTCCTGTACCTCCAAAGCTCGCAAGCTGATACTTGGTACTAGCTGCCCCTGTAGGGGGTTTCACCCCTTCTAGCCCCGTTACTGTAAATTGATAAAAAGAGTCTTTGCTTCTATCTACCACAAAAATGAAATTAGTACCATCACCGGTTACTAACGTAGAGACAGGTTCGCTAAATTTATTAGATTCTGTTAGATTACCATCAGATACTGTTGCGTCACTTTCAAAAAGAATTCGAGGCTCATAATTAGCACCAAAATCAGTTTCTATGTAATCTATTATTTGAACTTTGATAGATGTGTTTTCTGAAATAGAAGTGAATACAAAATGATCTGGACCTCCAGCAGATATCTGTGGCGGCTGTACAAAACTAGAGATCCCAACTGGTTGTTTAAAATAATTTCTAAATAGGCCACTTGGCGTATTCACACTTACAGGAGTCAGATATTTCCCATCTCTATCAAATAAAAGCACCGCATCATCCGGACCCCCAAATTTTTGAGGATTATTATCTGTTCCACTTCTAGTGACATAAAATCTATTGTCCTCTAAAACAGCGATCTTATTTAGACTCACTTGTGCGTCACTAGAGGAGAATGTAGTTTTAAAGTAGAAAGGGTGAATAATAGTGTCTACCACTCGTGCGTACTCTAAGCCAAAATTAGCCCCAGGACCGTGCATATCTACTTTGTAAATGCAGTTAACTACGAAGTCTTGGCCTGCTACTTTAGTTTCTATAGTACCAATGGCAAGTAAATCTAGGCGTCTGTTTTGAGCTATTGATTTCACCCCTTGCAGCTTAAAACGTTTAAGAATTCTACCACTTTCGTCCATAGAAATAATCTCTTCGGTAGCCTGATCAACTACGTACATCAACTCATCGAAACCTGCAAGAATATCCACCGGGTTTACAAAATCTGTAAGGGCAGGCTGCACAGGCACATAGGCTACTTCTCTAGGAGAATACTCTGGGACCTCTATGAAATCTGTACTTGTTTTTTTACCAAAGAATCCTTCACATGCAGTAAGCGAAAAAAGTACGATAACATATAGGCTTAACTTCACTGTTCGATTCATCTTTTGTCGTTGTTAAAAGGTAGATTTATACCAAATATATGCTGCACACCCATTCTATTGGTTGGATTAATTCCATAGTCTATATAAAGTGGGTGATGCCCTATTCTGGTTTTCACACCAAGGCCAGCCGTAGGATAATTTTGTCCTTTTACGCTCAGCTTATATCCAAGTCTCACAAAAAGAAGTTCTTTCAGATTCAACTCTCCGCCTAATCTTATATTTTCTGCATTATCACTTGGGTGATTAAGCTCTGCAGCTACTGATATTTTTTTACCCTCAGTTTCGTAGGCTGTGAGCGAGAAGCCCATTTTGAAAAGTGCTGGCGTAGTATATTTTTCTAATGATACATCTGTCCTATTATAATCTGTTTCTAAGTCTGCACCCTTCATTTGCGAGTTACCTCCAAAATTTTTGACTGCCACAGCGAAAGTTAGATCTTTAAAATCTGTAGTATATAGAAATCCAATATCTGCGGTAACCGTATGATTCGTATAGGTAGCGATGCCTTCGTACACATATTTCACACCTACTCCTATACTAAATCTATCTGAAAGTTGCTGAGCATAGTTGCCACCTATAGCTGTATTATTAGCATAGAACAGTTGGCCGGTTCCGTTTGGCTTAAACTCCGTACGCACTTCCATCGCACCACTGTTGAAGCTATTCACATTGAGACCTACAACACCACCTCCTTTTAATTTTAACGCTCCACCTATATAACTTTGATTGATCCCTGCTCCTATAGCAATATTACTAAGAGCTATACCTGAGTTCTTTATTTTGACAAGTCCTGCCGGATTATTTTCTGAGCTAAAAAGAGAACCTTCGCTAGCTACGCTTGCTCCAGCCATACCAAAAGAAACAGGGTTTAAATCGTTTTTTAAGAAACTAAGAGCGGATAGTCCAGCTCTTTGTCCCCCAAAATTTGGCAGTAGTTGACCGTAACTGGTATAGGCTAATGCCACTAGGCAAATAAGGTTTAATACTCTCAAAACGCAAGGGCAAACATACGCTACCTAGGCAAGAGAAAGCGTCATTTCTAGATTAAATTATCGTTATGTATCCACATATACTTCAAACAATTAAGACTCACTAAGCTAGCACCACCCTATTACCCTTTGGTATTCTAGTACCATTTGACCTTTATTTGTATTACAACACCAATAAAAAACTTGACATACTCTAAATTAAGATACATAGCAATCTGCTCATTACTAGTACTCTGTAGCCAATCCTGCAAAGATAACGAGGAGCTAACTCCAACAGAACTGACCTTTGTCGAAAATTTTTATACTAATGCAACTGACCTAGACATAATAGTAGCATACGAAACTGGGGCAGAGCCATACATATCTTATAATGGCAAGTCAGCTTGGGAAGTAGCAGAGGATAACATAAATGAGCTTTTCGACGGCAGAAATATATCTCTTACGATACCTAAGGAGCTAGACCAAATGACCAATCTAGGCAGACTAGAGCAGAATAACTATACCCGTGAAAACATAATAGACTATAGCACTGAGCTCCAAAAATACTCCAATAAGGACGGACAAAAAGGAATAACGTTGCTGTTCTTAGATGGCTACTACATAAAAGACGGACAAGCCAATAAAAATATTCTAGGACTCAATATTAACAACACTTCTATTTTAGTCATTTTCAAGCCAGTGGTAGAGTCTGCTGCCAACTCCGATGCCGAAAAAGCACTAGTAGAACAAAGCACAATAGTGCATGAAATAGGCCATGCTATTGGGCTAGTAAATAATGGAGTACAAGCTACAACGGCTCATCACGATGAGGCAAACGGTGCCCACTGCACCAACACTAAATGTGTAATGTACTGGAAAAATGGTTCCGGGGATATCGCTCAATTCATTGCTCCATTTTTAACAGGAGGAAAAATCTCCTTGTTTGGGGATGCCTGCATTGCTGATATTAAATCAAAATAAACTCCCTAGTAAGTCTATCAACTTACGGCTTTGAATATTCTTTTTGTATGTACTCCTTGCGACATCTTAAGATTTCGAAATATAGCTCCAAGGCATCTACCGCTTCTATATAGGATGGATGGAAGGAACAAAACTCCTTAAACTTCACCAACTCTTCATTTTCATAATTGGTAAGTGTGATGATAATCAAATCATCAAATTTTTTGCCAGATGCCTTGAGCTGTCTGTCCCGCTCTAGCAG
>DNBZ01000165.1 GCA_003484585.1 Bacteroidota bacterium
TTCTTACCACTAATCGCAGTAAACTGTTCTATTCTAGGTGCTGCATTATTCTTGCCTTCACGTGAGTATAATTTAGTAGAAGCTACCACGTTCGGTGTTGGGTCAGGTATCGGTTGGTTTTTAGCAGTAGTTTCCTTAGCTGCTATCAGAGAGAAGATGGCATATAGTGATGTGCCAAAATCTCTAAGAGGACTAGGAATTACATTTATAATCGTAGGACTTATGGCTTTTGGGTTTATGAGTTTTGGAGGTTTTAAACTCCCATTTTAAAATTAGAAAGAAGATGTTATTAGCGATAAATAGTACAGTAGTAATACTAGCAGCAGTAGTTTTTACATTGGTTATCATTCTATTGGTAACAATGCTAGTGGTAGCAGCTCAACGCCTTGTAAATTCAGGTGCAGTAAAGCTCACAATAAACGGAGAAAGAGAAGTAGAAGTAGAAGCTGGAGGTACACTTTTAGGTGCACTACAGCAAGCTGATTTATTCTTGCCATCTGCTTGTGGTGGAGGTGGTACTTGTGCTATGTGCAAGTGTCAAGTACACGAAGGTGGGGGAGATATACTACCTACAGAAACAGGTCATATCAAGCGTAAAGATCAGAAAGATAACTGGAGACTTGCTTGCCAAGTAAAGGTGAAAGAGAATATGGTAGTAGAAGTACCTGAAGAGGTATTTGGTATCAAAAAATGGGAATGTGAAGTGGTATCTAACTACAATGTGGCCTCATTTATAAAAGAATTCGTAGTAAGACTTCCTGATGGTGAAACACTTGATTTTGAAGCTGGTGGATATGTACAAGTAGATGTGCCACCTATTCTAGTAGATTTTAGTACCATAGATATTACTGCTCATCCAGAGTTAGTATCAGATGGTAGAGATCCTATGGATTTCAAATCTGAGTGGGATAAATACGGTTTATGGGATCTCAAAATGAAAAATGATGAGACTATATTTAGAGCATATTCTATGGCTAATCATCCAGCAGAGGGTAACATAGTAATGCTTAATATTCGTATAGCTACTCCACCTTGGGATAGAAAAAATAACAAGTGGATGGATGTAAATCCAGGCATTTGTTCTTCGTTTGTATTTGGCTGTAAGCCAGGTGACAAGGTTACTATTTCAGGGCCTTATGGAGAATTTTTTATCAAGGAAACTGGATCAGAGAT
The DNA here is from genome assembly GCA_003484585.1 of Bacteroidota bacterium. GTDB lineage: Bacteria > Bacteroidota > Bacteroidia > NS11-12g > UBA9320 > UBA9320. The sequence continues at coordinate 1,174 of DNBZ01000165.1, forward strand.
GCTTTACATAGGCGGTGGTGCTGGTATGGCACCAATGCGTTCTCACTTGTTTCACTTATTTCATACATTGAAAACAGGAAGAAAGGTGACGTATTGGTACGGTGGACGATCTAAAAGAGAACTATTTTACCTAGATCACTTCAATAAAATAGCTGAAGAGTTTTCTAATTTTAAATTCTTTGTAGTTCTTTCGGATGCTACACCAGACGATAATTGGGTAACTAAGACAGACGTAAATGATGATAAGGGAGATGGTTTCTCTGGTTTCGTACATCAGGCGGTAATAGATGAGTACCTTACTAAGCACGAAGCTCCAGAAGATATTGAATTCTATTTCTGTGGACCTCCACTAATGAATCAAGCTGTACTTAAGATGTGTGATGACTGGGGAGTACCACCAGAAAACGTTGCATTTGATGACTTCGGTGGCTAAACGAAAAATTGAAATAGTATTCAGAAAATGAATGTAAATAATAATAAAAAAGGCAGATTTATCTGCCTTTTTTTCATGCTGGCAGTACTAGCTTCTTGTACTCAGAGTGATAAGGCGAGCACCTATTTTCAGACGGAAGGAAATGCTATAGGTACTACCTTTCATATAACCTATGGAACAAAACAACTAGATAGTCTCGAACAAAAAGTGGATTCTATTGTATTTGCTGTTAATCATGGTCTATCTACCTATCAAGAGAATTCACTTGTTTCCTCTTTTAATGCTAACTCTGGAGAGATATGGAAAGACCCAGAAGAAGTGAAGCACTTCGAAAATGATATGCAGCATTTCGTAGAAATGGTAAGCCTGTCCAAAACGATTAGCAATGAGACTTCGGCAGCGTTTGATCCCACTGCTGCAGCCTTGTTTGACTTATATAACCAAGCCAAGAAAGAGGGTGTTTTGATGGATAAAGAACAAGTACAAGAATGCCTAAAGCATCAAGGAATTCAAAATATACAATTTGATGATCAAGGGTTCCCATATAAACTGGACTCATTTGTCACCGTAAATTTTAATGCTATTGCTAAAGGGTACCTTGTAGATATTATAGCAGATTATCTAACGGCTAATGGAGTTGCCAATTATATGGTAGAAGTAGGAGGTGAGATGAGAGTGAAAGGTAAGAATGCAGAAGGGAGGTCTTGGCAAGTAGGCATTAATGTTCCGCTCATAGAAGCTAGAGATGAGGACTTCTTTAAAATATTGGAGTTAGAGAATGTATCGCTAGCTACAAGTGGCAATTACCAAAATTTTTATAAAGTAGATGGTGAACTAATCGGGCATACTATAGACCCGCGTACCGGCGAACCCATCGTTTCTAACCTAAAGAGTGCTACTGTATTGCACGATTTCTGTGCTGTAGCAGATGCTTATGCCACGGCGTGTATGGTGCTAGGTTTAGAAGAGTCTACCAAATTAATAAAGGGCAACTCTAGTCTGTCAGCATTTTTTATCTATGAAGAAGGAGAAGAGCTGAAAGGGATTTATGTAGAATAGGAATCTGCTTTCCATTTATTTTAACTAGAAGAGCTATCTTGCGGTCCTAATAAATAGTATGACTGAAGTAGCCAATAATGTAGCCGAACGCTTTATGCGATATGTACAAGTAGACACACAAAGTAATCCTGCGAGTACCACTTTTCCCAGTACCGAAAAACAGAAAAATCTTAGTAAAATTCTAGTAGCAGAATTACTCGCTATAGGTGTATCAGATGCATATATGGA
>DNBZ01000305.1 GCA_003484585.1 Bacteroidota bacterium
TCCTTCCAGACTTTTTGTATTTGGATAGGTTTAGGAGTGTTATTTATTTACGACCTCATAGGTAAGAAGCTTAAAATGAAGAATACAGGATTGGCTATAGGAGCTACTGTGGTAAGTTTACTTGCTGCACCTGTACTTATGGGCTTTCAAAACTGGGATGATCACGATAGATCAGATAGATACTTAGGAATATCGTTTGCTAAAAATTACTTGAACAGTTGCGAGCAAAATGCCATACTCTTTACTAATGGAGATAATGATACCTATCCACTTTGGTATGCTCAAAACGTAGAAGGTATAAGAACAGACGTGAGAGTGATAAATTATAATTTATTACCTACGGAATGGTACAATAGTGTGCTTAGAAATAAGGTGTTTGATTCTGAAGCACTGCCATTTACCATACCGGCAGAAAAAATGGTAGAGGGTAAGCGTGATTACGTAAGGTTCTATGACCCAAAAACATTTAATCAGCAGCAGTTTTATCCTTTAGACCAAGTGTTACAATACATCACGTCTGATGACAAAAGAAAGATGCAGATGACTAATGCTAATGAGATGATAAACGTTTTCCCAGTACAAAATTTCAGTATAGATGTAGACAAAGATGCGGTTATTAAAACAGGATTTGTACCTACTAAAGACCACGACAAAATAGTGGACAAAATGTATTGGAACATAGCTCGTACAGGCCTAAGCAAAGGAGATCTGATAGCGTTAGATATAATAGCTACTAATGCTAAAGAGGGGTGGAAAAGACCGATATACTGGACTACCACTGCGGGTTCGTCCGTATTCTTAAACTTGGATAGGTACCTTAGAAATAATGGATTGACTTATCAGCTACTACCTGTAGAGGCCAATACTCGTATGCGTGGTATGGATGATATGGATATGTTGTACGACAAGTTTATGAATGTATACGAATGGGGAAATATGGATAAAGGCGAGATGTTCTTAGATGAGAAAGCTCAGCTAGTTCCTCAAAACCTTCGTAATATGTTTGTACAAATGGCAACTCACTACGCTGGCAATAATATGCTAGACTCAGCTGTAAATCTGCTGGACAGATGCTACGAAGTGATACCGGAGAGTATATTACCAATAAACTTAAGATTAAAAGCTGCATCTGCAGATATATACTACAAAGCAGGTCAGACGGAAAAGGGTGACAAGATGCTACAAGAGGTAGGTGATGATGCATTTGAACTAGTACGCTACTATAGCAAAAGTAGTGGTGATGACTGGAAAGGGGTAGGAAGTGAGAAGCGTGAGAATCTTACGATCCTTAGAGATATAGGGCCATTGGCAAATCAGCATAATCGCTCTGAGCTTGGTAAGAAATATACCGACTTGTATAATCAGGTGAATACGGCTTATTAAGGTATGAGTAAAGACGGAGTAGTAATAGGCTTTCATGCCGTAGAAGAGCTATTAGAGAGCGGTGTGACCGTTGGTAAGGTATATGTGAATAGCCAAGCTGATAAGCAGAAAATAGGTGCTCTTAGAAACTTGGCTAGGCATAGCGATACGCCTTTTCAGATGGTGCCTATAGAAAAGCTCAACAGAATAAGTAGAGCTAGTCACCAAGGCGTAATAGCAATTAAAAGTCCAATCGATTTTGTTCCTTTAGAAGAAACCATAACGCGAATGTATGAGGAGGGCACACCTCCTAAGATTGTGGTATGCGATGGTATACAGGATATTAGAAATATAGGAGCTATCTCCAGATCGTGCTTAGCATTTGGAGTAGACCTTATGATAGTAGGGGTGAAAGCAAATGCGGAGATAGGAGAGGGTGCTATTAAATCTTCGGCAGGTGCGTTACTTACGCTACCAGTAGCTCGAGTAAGCAGCCTATCGGATACTATAAACTATCTCAAAAGCTGGGGCTTAAAACAAATAGCTACTACTGAGAAAGCAGAAAAGGAACTTTCGGCAGATATCTTTAGCGAATTGGACGCCTGGGTACTATGGATGGGAAATGAAGATAAGGGAATTTCCAAAGAGAGATTAGCATTAATGGATGAAACTGTAAGAATAAATATGCCGGGTAAAATTGATTCACTGAACGTATCTGTAGCTACAGGCATTGTGCTTCATCAGTTAACCTGCAAGTAATCAGCCGCTAACGACTATTTAATTGAAAATTGGTTATTTGCAATTAAAAATTATTTTCGCACAAGTGTAAAGGCATATTATTTTTGGTTGCCTTTTATGTATAATATTATATAATTTTTTAACAATATGTATTGGACTTTAGAATTAGCATCATATTTAGATGATGCACCTTGGCCGGCCACAAAAGATGAGCTAATTGACTTTGCAATTAGAACTGGGTCACCTCTAGAAGTAGTAGAAAACCTACAAGAACTAGAAGACGATGGCGAACCATTTGAAACGATCGAAGAGATTTGGTCTGAGTATCCGTCGACAGACGACTACTTTTTTAACCAAGACGAACTATAACAGATTATTCTGTACGAATTAAAAAATGCCTCACTAGTTTACTAGTGGGGCTTTTATTGTATATATTTTATCTACCACGGTAAGTTCATTTGACTTAAGCCACGGATTCAAGGACTTTAAGACGTGGTAGTTGGTACCTAATTGCAAGGCATACTCAGCAATATTATTTATAGAGCTATCTACCACTACATTTATAGTGGTTATAGATCCGTAGTAGTCTTCATTTTTCAGATGAATACCATAGGAAGTTTGATTCTCAAAAATAGTCTTCAGGGCTAGTATACGAAGAACATAACGAGAAGTCTCGGTGTTCAGGTGCAGATCAAAATAGTCGCCTACCTGCTGTTTTTTAAGATCTCTTTCTACACCAGCTGGTCCTCTATTGTAGGCAGCAGCAGCTAGTGTCCAGCTGCCAAATCTAGTATGTGCCTCTTTTAGATATTGACATGCTGCTATCGTGCTTTTTTCTAGATGTAATCGCTCGTCTACCTCACCATTTACCTCTAGGTTATAGCTTTTTGCAGTACTCTGCATAAACTGCCAAACACCTTTGGCACCTGCAGAGGAAGTCACATTCAGCAAACCACTTTCTGCTACAGCCAAGTATTTAAAATCTTCTGGCACATCGTATTCGGCCAATATGGGCTCAATAATTTCAAAGGCTCGCTTACTTCTTTTAATCATAAGCAGCGAGTTGCTTTGCCAGTATGAGTTGACTAGCAATTCTCTATCGAGTCTTTCTTTTACCTCAAACTTATCTAGTGCTACTTGTTCGCCAGCAAAGTTTATTTGACTGGGGATAGGAACCGCTACAACCTTGCTTCCTTGAGAAATTACATCTTCTTGCTCAGCATTTTCATCTTTTTTAGCAGAGCTGAATATGAGAGTAAGAATAAGGAATGAGGCAATGGCTATTAGATAATTTCTTTTCATTTGATGTTCTTTTTTTAAAATAATACTCCTATTTCCAAGCTCAGGTTTCTAATGATTCCATTTTTGCCAGTTTGCGGATAGTATGTGTCAAAGTTGATCCCGTTGTTCACGTCTTTCAATCCGAGTTTGCCACCCACTTGAAAACTCGCCAAAGGCCCATGTATTGTGAAATAAGTGACAAATCCAGCATCAAGAGGATCTATATCAAGATTGTTTAGTTCGGCCTTTTTCTTTTCTCCTATATAGAGCGACGAGAGACCGAGGTAGGATAAATATGGGCCAAAGGAAATAGATTTTTTCCCTTCTTGAAAAGTGTATTGAGGCATTACTGCAACATCCACATAAAATAGTGCGATGCGAGAGTAGCCTGTGTCACCATTAGAAAAATTAGAACCACGGAAACTGCCTAGTGCTTCAGTGTGCAATGACCAATTCTTTTTAAGTTCTGGGGTTTGAAAGTATGCACCCGCAGAGTAGCCAAATTTGGGCCTTGGATTTTCGAACTCTGTACCTAATAGAGAGGAAATATTTATACTAGTTTTAATACCTAGTTTATAGGTACTGCGGTCTGCTTCCTGAGCGTGTAACTGCCCAAACATCAAAAAACATACTAGTATTAAAGCTAATCTCATTATTCTATTTTTTTACCCTGCAGAGCTTTAGCGATGTTTTTGTCCATTGCTATTTCTGCGAATGGTCTACTGTAGTTATTTAAACTATCCATAGCACTAACGATTCCATCCTTATCTTTAGCGTCTATGGAAAGTACTATTTCGTTTTTTAGGTAATTTATTTTTTCAATGTTTTCTGCTGTAAAGAGGTCCGCATTATCTCTGATAAACTTATCTGTAGCATACACTAACTGGTCTGCTTCAGTCTTGGCCTCGGCTAAAGAACGCTTGTCCATGTCTTCTTGTGCGTGGTCTATGCTTTCTTTTAGCATTGTTTTAATCTCTAGATCGGTTAAGCCATACTGTGACTTCATATCCACTACCTGCTTAGTTCCGCTCCTTTTTTCTTCTGCACTTACTTGTAGTATTCCATCTGCATTTAGCATAAAAGTCATTTCTATTTTAGGTAAACCTGCAGGCATAGCCGGAATATTTTGTAAGATAAATTCTCCTAGTTTTCTGTTATCGGCGGAGAGTTCTCGCTCACCTTGGTACACACTTACCCTAAGATTTATCTGACCATCTACAGATGTAGTATATTCTTTTTTTAAGGTAGTAGGCACTTTAGAATTTCGTGGAATCAATACGTCCATTAGGCCGCCCACGGTTTCTATACCTAGTGAAAGAGGTGTAACGTCTAGTAGCAGCATATCAGTTCGGTTGCCGGCTAGTATATCAGCTTCTATGGCCGCTCCCAAGGCGACTACTTCGTCTGGGTTTAGCGTATCGTTCACCGCAGAGTGTACGAAATAGTTTTTTACTGCGTCTTTTATAGCCTTGGTCTTGGTGCTTCCTCCTACTAGTACTACTTCATCTATAGCACTTAGTTCTATTTCTGCGTCAGATATGGCCCTACTGCAACATTGCATTGTTCTGCCTATAAGTGGCTTAAGGAGCTTATTAAGTTGCTCGATAGTCAGATTTAATGAAACTTCTTTTGTGCCTATAGTTAGCTTGTGAGAATATACTTGAAGTGTAGTTAAGCTTTTTTTAGCTTTTTCTGCGGTGACTCTTAGTAGTTGCTTATCAGAAGTATTTAGGTTACTCAGCTTATACTCTGTGGTCCATAGATTTACAATAGCTCTGTCTATGTCATCCCCTCCTAAAAAGGTATCGCCATTCGTAGATAGTACTTCGAAAACTCCATTATGTATCTCCAGTATAGAGATATCAAACGTCCCTCCACCTAGGTCAAATACTGCCACGGTGCGAGATTCTGTAGGGTCTAGACCAATACCATAAGCTAAGCTTGCTGCGGTAGGCTCGTTGATAATACGGAGCACATCTAGTCCTGCTAGCTTACCAGCGTCTCTTGTAGCTTGTCTCTGTGAGTCGTTAAAGTAAGCGGGAACTGTTATCACAACCTTGGACACTTCTTCCTGTAATTGAGTCTCTGCTATCGACTTGAGTTCCTTGAGTATAAGTGAAGACAATTCTATTGGAGAGTAATATTTGGTTCCGATTTTTACTTTTACTAGTTTATCTTCATCGTCTATTATCTCATAGTTTAACTGTTGCTTAGCATCCTGTATATCTGTGTAGCTTTTGCCAAGTAGTCTTTTTATGGAATAAATAGTGTTCTCAGGTTCGGCGACTAGTTTGGCTATGGCTTCTGAACCTATAATAGGTCCATTTTCGCCAAAGTATATAGCACTTGGCACTATACTCTCCTTTTCTTTGGTAATACAATAGGGAGACTTGTTTTCTCTGTTTATAGTGGCGATAAGACTGTTGGTAGTTCCTAGGTCTATCCCTATCACTGCAATACTTTTAGATACAGTCCCTGATGTTAAATTAATGGAAATTTTCGCCATGGTGCGAAGGTATCTATTAAATATTGAGTGAATTAAGAAATGGAAACATAAATTTGCTTGGAAACACAATCTATTAATCCTTGTTTTGTCTATACGAATGAATAATATAGTACTCTTTGACGGCGTGTGCAATCTCTGCAATAGGTCTGTAGATTTTATTATTCGCAATGAAAAATCAGATAAATTACAATTTGCGTCACTTCAATCTGATGTAGGAAAGAGTATTGTAAATAAGTCTGGACTTGATGAGATTCCTGATAGTGTAATGCTTTTTGTGGATGGCGAACTGCTAGTGCGATCCGACGCTGCACTAGCGATAAGCACTTACTTGAAACGGCCGTATGTGTATGGAATTATTTTTAAATACGT
>DNBZ01000360.1 GCA_003484585.1 Bacteroidota bacterium
CTAGTGCAAAGAAAATGAAATGTAGCCAATAAATATGCAGTCTAGTTAAGCTAAAACCATATTATTATTAAAAACAAGACACTTACTTATATGAAAATGCAATATAACTATAGCAAAAGCCCACTCTAAATGGACTAGATTGCTACTATCTTTGCCATATGAGAATTATATGACTACCGCAAAAAGAAACAACGGAAATAGTAACGAAACTAAATATGCTACTTGCCACGTAATCAGTACTATATATAAATACAAGAGGTTTTCATTGGAATATAAAAGGAAAAGAGTTCTTTGAACTTCACATTAAATTCGAAGAAATATACAATGCTCTGGTATTGCAAATAGATGAAATAGCTGAGCTAATCCTTACCCTAGAAGGTACCCCGATACACTCTTATACAGACAACGTAAAAAATTCACTTATTGCAGAAAAAACGAACATAACAGACGGGAATACTGCATTAGAATACATTCTAGATGGTTACAAAACCATTATTATGCTACAACGAGAGATTTCGAATATGCCTGGAGATATAGCTGACGAAGGAACTGTATCACAAATGAGCGACTATATCACTCTACAAGAAAAAGAGGCTTGGATGTATCGTTCATACCTAGCTTAATATTTTACTTTCGCAATATTGAAACCTGCTAATAAAACGTCAGACAAACTTGGCACTGAGAGCATAGGGACATTGCTTCTAAAGCAGTCGCTCCCCGCGGCCATGGGGTTCTTGGTAATGTCTCTTTACCAGATGGTAGACATCTGGTTTGTAAGCAGGTATGCCGAAGGTGAGATAGCCATTGCGGCTATTACGGTAGTGTTACCTATTACTTTTCTTATTTCTTCTTTTGGTATGGCCGTAGGTGTAGGTGGAGCCTCTGTATTAGCCCGTGCTCTAGGCGACAACAACCCAGACAAAGCTCAAAAAACTTTTGGCAATCAAATAACCCTTACGTTGGTTTTTGTTGGCTTTTTCGTGCTCATAGGTTATTTATTTCAAGATCAATTGCTCAGACTCTTTGGAGCCAATGAGCAAATTCTACCTTACGCTAAGAGATACTTTAACATTCTTCTTCTTGGGCTGCCCTTTTTGGGCTGGGCTATGATGAGTAATAATGTGATACGTGCAGAAGGGAAACCTATGGTAGCTATGCTTACTATGATTATTCCTGCGGTGTCAAATATTCTTATAGACTATATACTTATTTATCATTTTGATATGGGAATAAGTGGGGCGGCCTGGGCTACTACAGCTGGCTATATACTAAGTGGAGGGTTTACACTTTGGTTTTTTACTTCTGGTCAGAGCGAGCTAAAACTAACCAAAAGCAACTTACGAATTGATTCTCATATCACAGCAGAGATTGCTTCCATTGGCTCTATTACGCTACTTAGACAAAGCATGTTTAGTATCATGGCAATAGTTCTCAACTGGCAACTCGGCAAGTGGGGTGCTATAGAATATAAATCTACATTAGGAGAAAGTGGCAGCTCGCATGCCATAGCCATCTATGGTCTTATCCGCGGATTTACCCTATTTATAGCCTTTCCTATTATTGGTATCATGCAAGGTTTAATGCCGATAATCAGTTTCAACTATGGAGCTGGAAATTGGTCAAGAGTAAAAGAGACTATTACATTAGGACTAAAATGGACCTTTAGTATCTCCATAGTGATGTTCTCTATTTTATTCTTTTTCCCTGACTTTCTAATAGGAATTTTTACCAAAGACATTGACTTGCTGGCTCATACGCCTAGAGTTTTAAAATGGATCTTCATTTCACTTCCTTTAATAGGAGTTGGATTTATAGGCGGTGCATACTTTCAAGCTATTGGCAAACCTATCCCAGCACTCGTCCTTACCCTTGCACGTCAAGGACTTTTTATGATACCGCTAATGCTCATCATGTCTAATTTCTTAGGCTTAGATGGAGTTTGGTTTTCTATGCCTGTAGGTGAAATATTAGCTGGAGTTTGGGCTGCAGTCTGGTTGTATATGGAGGTAAATAAACTTGCTGATACTGGCACTCTAGAAGGCTCCTTAGAAGAGATCAAAAGCCATTAGCTTAAACGTTAACCAATTCTATTTGTTTGCACTCTAAATTTGTCTCAAAACTGCTTGATCTAGTATAAAAATTACTCAAATCAACTTTAAATATTTGAGTGACAAGCCACTGATTAAAAGAGCATAGCAAAGAATATTCCAAAAAAAATGAGCGATATGTTTCATTAAACATGTCGCTCATAAATAGTGTAAGTAGTCTACCTACACATTAAAAGCATCTGCTATAATCGCTTCTTGCTCTTTCTTGTGTACTGCGGCATATCCAGTAGCTGGACTTGCACTACTCTTTCTAGTGATTTCTTTGAAACCTCTAGCCCAGTCATAGCGTAAGATATGCATCCATCCTCCCATATTCTTTGGTTCTTCCTGTACCCAACAGAATTCTGCTTTTGGGTATTTCTTAAAGAGTGCTTCCATCTGAGTCTCAGGCATAGGATAAATCTGCTCTAAACGGACTACAGCCACATCCTTGCGATTATCTTCTTGTTGCTTAGCTAGTAGATCATAGTAAATTTTACCAGTACATATATTTACACGTTTCACCTTTTTACTATCTACGTAGGTATCGTCTATTAACTCTTGGAAACCTCCTTTGGTAAATTCCTCAGACTTACTTACGGCTAATGGATGACGCAGCAGACTCTTTGGAGTCATGATAACCAATGGCTTACGAAAATCCCTTTTTAATTGTCTACGAAATGCGTGAAACAAGTTAGCTGGAGTAGTAATATTCATCACCTGCATATTAGCTGCAGCACATAGCTGTAAGTATCGCTCTAGTCTAGCACTACTATGCTCTGGACCTTGTCCTTCATACCCGTGTGGCAGTAGCATTACTAAGCCGCTGTACCTTCCCCACTTGGTCTCACCACTCGCTATGAACTGGTCTATGATCACCTGGCAGCCATTAGAGAAGTCACCAAACTGTGCTTCCCAAATCGTTAAGCCATTTGGACTAGTCATAGAGTATCCGTACTCAAAACCGAGTACCGCATACTCAGAGAGCAAAGAGTTATAAATCTCAAATTTCTCTTGCTTGTCACTGATATTATTTAACGGAACATACTCCCCTTTGCCATCTTCCATATTCACCACAGCGTGACGATGAGAGAATGTACCACGCTCTACATCTTGGCCACTCATACGTACAGGATGCCCCTCTTCTACCAAGGTACCATACGCCATAAGCTCACCCATAGCCCAGTCAAAACTATCATCCACTATCATCTGCTTCCTATCGTTGTACAGCTTAATCACTTTTTTGATAGGAGTATGATTTTCTGGTAACGAAGTGATAGCCTTAGCTACTGCATCAAATGCCTTTTTGGTAACGGCAGTCTTACTAGCTATTTCAAAATCCGCTTTTGTGCCACTTTTCAGTTTACTCCACGTATTCTTCGGTAGGTTATTATTCTTAGGCTTCTTGTCTGCACGCACATCTTCTAGATCTTGCTGCAACATAGCCTTAAACTCTTTTTCCATTTGCTTCGCAAGATTAGCTTCTATGCTGCCTTGCTCGCTTAGTTTCTTTGCATATATCTCACGTGGATTTGAGTGTTTCGCAATAGCCTTATATAGTACCGGCTGAGTAAATTTAGGTTCGTCACCTTCATTATGCCCATACTTTCTATATCCCAAGATATCTATAAATACGTCAGAGTTAAACGTCTGTCGATACTCTAGTGCAAGTTTAATGGTATATATCACAGCCTCTACGTCATCCCCATTCACATGAAAAACAGGACACTTAGTCGTTTTAGCTACATCTGTACAATATATGGAAGTACGAGCGTCTGTATAGTTAGTTGTAAATCCTATTTGATTATTAGTCACCAGATGAAGAATTCCTCCCACATCATAAGCATCTAATCCTGCCATTTGAATCACTTCATATACTATCCCTTGTCCAGCTATAGCAGCATCACCGTGTATTAGTATTGGGGTAATTTTACTTAAATCATTACCATACTGATGATCTAATTTTGCTCTAGCGATTCCCTGCACCACAGGATCTACCGCTTCTAAGTGACTAGGATTGGGAGCTAGGTTTAGCTTTACTTCCTTACCAAGACTGGTTTTCACCTTACTTGTATAGCCCAGGTGGTATTTCACGTCTCCTTCAAAAACAGACTCTTCATACGCCTTACCCTCGAATTCATTGAAGATCTCAGCATAGCTTTTTTGCATGATATTAGCCAGCACATTGAGTCTCCCTCTGTGTGCCATACCTATCACAACCTCCTCTACACCATGACTAGCACCTAGCTCTATAGCTGCATCTAGTGCAGGTATAAGCGTCTCTAATCCCTCTAGTGAAAAACGTTTCTGACCTACATACTTAGTATGTAGGAAATTCTCAAAAGCAACTGCTTGGTTAAGTTTCTCTAGCGTTAGTTTCTTCTGCTCCAAAGTAAAATCTGGCGTATTCTTACGTTTCTCCATCCTACTCTGCAGCCATTCTATACGCTTAGGATCCGCCATATACATATACTCTACACCTATGTGCCCACAGTATGTAGCTTCGCAATGAGCTATAATATCCTTAAGAGTGGCAGGACCTATTCCTATGGCCATACCTGCATTAAATTTCTTATCTAAATCATCCTTAGACAGTCCAAAGTTTTCAATGGATAAATCTGGAGTATACGTTCTACGCACACGCACAGGATTGGTTTCGGTAAATAAATGACCTCGTGTACGGTATCCATTATTGATAAGATTAAGGACATTTATCTCCTTGATCATCCAGCCAGAGGCGGCCGTGTTATCACCAGATACAGCAGCTCCCCCTTCTGCATTTAGTCCCAATTCACCGTAAGCTAAATCAAAACCTTCGAAAAACCGCTGCCAGCTTTCGTCTACTGAGGATTTATCTTCTTTGTACTGTTGGTATAAATGCTCGGTAGCATCTACATCTGCGTTGCTTAGATAAGAATGGTTTAACATGGTTTATATGTTAACGCAAAAATAGAAAATGGGTTTAGAAACAAGGATAGTTTTTCTAGAAATCTAAGACCATTTTAGACCAAGATATCTACATTTTTATCTGAACTTAATGGAAAAAGTGCTCGCGTTACCTATTTTTGGTCAAACCAATTAAAAATCAAAATGGAAGAAACACAATTATTACCGAAGGTAAGGAGCACATTTATTACTGTTTTATGCATCCTAACATTCGTAGGAAGTGGATATGGAATATTTAGCGGAATACTCAACATTGCTACATCAAGCTCTTTAGAACAAACTGGCGAAATAGTTTCGGAATCAATGGATGAAGCCCTAGACCAAATAGAAGATGAAGATAATCTATCCGAAAATCAAAAACAGCTTTTCGAATCTTTTTTTAATTCTATATCTGAAAGTTTAACTCCTGAAAAAATTAGAAATTCTGCCATTGTCAATATTCTTTCTTGCCTTATAACATTAGGCGGAGCTTTTATGATGTGGAATCTTAATAAAAAAGGATTTTACATATACATAGCAGGAATAGCCATAGCTATACTCGGAATGGTCTTTGTATTTGGGGGAATAATGGGTGCCATAACTGCGGCAAGTAGTGGTTTTTGGGGAGTCGTTATGATTATTCTTTACGGAGTAAATCTTAAAGACATGAATTAAACACTAATTCTAAAACAATAAAAAAGGTGTGCGGTTATATTCGCACACCTTTTTTATTGCTACTGTAGCAAAACACAACTAAATGAACAGTAGAGAATTCGTACAACTCTTTAATGAATATCCAATCTTTCAAGAATTGGAGCGGGAAATTAGTGCCGGGAAATCCCGTTTTGGAGTTCAAAACTGTATAGGTTCTGCTAAGTCACTTTTATTTGCACACTTACAGAAACACACAGAAAGAAGTGTACTTGTAGTCTGTAATAATCAAGAAGATGCAGAATACGTATATGCTGACCTGCAACTTTTTACGGACCATAATTATGTCTTTCTTTGGAAAGATTCTTTTCGTAGAAACTTTGATATGGCCGTGCCAGAAAGCACCAAAATACAAAGTAAAGCAAGCGTACTAGATGCACTATCAGACCTAGACAAACCTAAGATAGTAGTCTCTTATCCTGAGGCTCTGCTAGAGAAAATAATAACACAAGACACTTTTCAGAAAACGAAACTTACCTTTAAAATAGGCGAGGAAGTTGACTTGGATTTCCTCATAGAACTACTCAATGAGTACAGTTTTTACCGAGAAGATTTCGTGTACGAACCTGGTCAGTTTTCTATACGCGGCGGCATCATAGATTTATTCAGTTATGCTAGCGAGCTACCTTTTAGACTAGAGTTGGATGGTCGTACCATAGAAAGCATCCGCGAGTTTGATCCTATAAGCCAACTGAGTACTAAGAAACTTGTGCGTGCCACAATAGTTCCTAATGTGCAGGAGAGCATGAAGGAAGAAGGGCATACAGACATATTCAGCTACCTAGGTAAAAAACCTATAGTGTGCACCTATGATTTACCTTATGCCATAGCCAAAATGGAAAAAGGTTGGGAAAAGGCAACTGAAAAAGCAACTGCAGAGCATAGTCCAGAGCAGCTTTATTTTGACGCAGAGGAGATAGCAAATCAACTGAATAAGAAACCAGTCATAGAGTTTAGCAGCCAAACCTTCTTTAGGCCGTCAGTAAAGCTAAGGTTTAACCAAGTACCACAACCTACTGTAAATAAGAACTTTAATCTGCTTATTGATACGTTAAAATCTCTAGATCAGAAAAAGTATACTACATTAGTGTTCTCAGAAAGTGCAAAGCAGATAGAGCGACTGGAGAGCATCTTTGATGACCTACAGTCTGGATATACTATACAGCCTGTTTACAAAAGTCTAAGTGAAGGATTCGTAGATCACGACCTAAAAATAGCGGCATACACCGAACATCAGATATTTAATAGATTCTATCTGGCCAAGTCTGGAAGTAAAAAATCTACATCGGGACAGATATCGCTTAAAGAATTACAAGACCTTAATCCTGGAGATTTCGTAGTACATATAGACCATGGAGTAGG
>DNBZ01000340.1 GCA_003484585.1 Bacteroidota bacterium
ATTTATTTTATTTAATTGTTTTTCATATAGTTTTAAGTGGTGATTAATTTTCAAAATCAAATTAAAATTTCAATTCCAAATTAAAATCACAAATCACAAATCACAAAAATGAAAAACAAATTATTTCTTGTATTATTAATGACAGCGTTCGTTTTTAATGCACAAGCACAAAAAAGTGAAGGTACTTCGGTAGCTACTTTAGGCCTAGGTTACAGCTTCTTTAATAACATTATCAAGACTAGTCTTGAGTCTTATACAGATGTAGAAGTAAAGTCTGTCCCTACTATAGCTTTTTCTTTTGATCACTCTCTTACAGACAATTTTAGTATAGGCCTTGCGGGTGCTTACCAAAGCGTTACTGGTGAGTTTACTAACACTTATTTTGATGAAAACTTGGTTTCTCAAACAGAACTTGCTAAAACTTCAATCTCAAGAATCAATATAGCTATTCGCCCATTATTCCATTATGGAAACAGTGATAAGTTAGATATGTATTCTGGTCTTAGAGTAGGGTACCTTATTAGAAATGTAACTGCAGACTCTGATGATCCTAATGCAGATTTTTCTGATGAATTTGATGGTAATAGATTTGCTTTAGGTCTAGTACCTTTCGGATTTAGATATTTCTTTAGTGACAACTTAGGTATCAATATGGACTTACAACTAGGTACTCCGTATGTAGTATCTGGAGGTGTAGCTTTTCAATTTTAAGCAGTGTAAAAACAATATTATAGAGGCCCGTTTCTAAGGAAACCGGCCTCTTTTTTTTACCTCATCCAGAATTTTCTTGTGACAATGCTGACATCTCCTCAAGTAAAGGTGAAATAGCAAAACCTAAAGTCAGAGCCTAGGGAAATTGTTGTGAAATAAGTGAAAAGAATGCAACGTTTGACCCTACTTGTGAGACTAATAGTTGAATTGTATGTTTGTAAAGTAATGAATTTGTCAAAATTAATTTTATCAGTTATCGGTTTTCTGGCATTTTTTACTTTGGCTGCACAGCAAAACGTAGGTGAAAACCTAACGGCCTCTAAAGAAGAGTTTGCATCCAAACTAGGTAAACAGTTGGGTATATCTAATGGTACCTTTGAGCGTAACGACGGCCAATTTGATGGAGATATTGCTTATAAGTATGCTAGCAGCACAGCTAGTGTAGAGTTTTACAAAGACAAAATAATTTTTGGTCTAAGAAAAGTAAAACGAGCTCATAATCCAGGGAATATAGAAGAGCCTATGTTGTTCGACTATCTGGTATGGTCTGTGGACTTGTTAGGTTCTCATACGGCTTCCATTTCGGCTATAGGAGATATAGAATCTAGTAATATCAGCTATTTTAGAGCAAATAGTAAACGAGCGAGTAAAAACACAGCCAACGAAATTTTATATACAGACGTATATCCCAATGTGGATTTACGCTTTTATACGAACACCAATGGTGAGCTGAAGTATGATTTTATACTTCACCCAAATGCTCGCTTGTCAGATATAGAATTAAAGTATACAGGAGTACGAAACCTACTAATAAGTGATTCAGGTAGTTTGGTATATGAGACGGATTGGGGTACTATCGAGGAGAAAAAGCCCTTTAGTTATAAGCAAGAAAGTGAAGAGGAAGTTGAAATAATCTACAGTCTAGATGGTACTATTTTAACCTTCGACTCTGAATTAGAAAGCATTCAAGAAACTATAATTATAGATCCTATCTATGTAGACTGGAGCAGTTACTTCTATGGTAATGGTACTAATTCCTCAGGGTTTGGATATGGGTATACGTGGGTATATGATTTAGATATAGATAGTGCTGATAATGTTTACGTAACTGGAATTACGAATGATAGGTTTCCTGGTCTTACTAATTCATACGACACCTCTACCAACGGATACTATGATGCATACGTGTGTAAGATGGCACCCAAAGGTGATAGCATAATCTGGTTTTCTTATCTTGGAGGTTCACAATATGAATACTGTTTTACACTAGCGGTGAATAATAATCAAGAACCTGTAGTATCAGGTTTTACTAGGAGTGCAGATTTCCCTATAACTCCTGGTGCTTTTGACGAAACAGGGAACATCTCTGGCTTTTCGTATGGTTATGCTGGTTTTCTTACTAAATTCAGTTCAGCTGGCGACTCTTTACTCTTTTCTACATATCTAAGCGGTAATGGATGGGATCTAATACAGTCGATGGTGATAGATGATTCTAACTATGTGTACTTAGCTGGGCAGACTTCTTCTACAGATTTCCCAACTACTTCTGGTTGCTATCAGTCTTCGTATGGCGGTAGTACCAGTTCCTCCTATTGGAACTCAGGAGATGCATTTCTTACTAAAATGAATCCTACAGGTACAGGGTTAGTTTTCTCTACTTACTTCGGTGGAGCTGGAGATGACGTGGCGTATGATATTAATATTAGTCCCAATAAAGATATTTACATAGTTGGAAAGACCTCATCTTCTAATTTCCCTGTAACTTCAGGATCTATTATTTTCAATTATAATGTGCTAGGAAATACAGACGGTTTTGTTGCCAAGTTTGATCCCAGTGGGAATTCTCTTCAATATAGTAAAATGATGGGAGGAGCAGGAGACGACTGGTTCGAAGGAGTATATGTAAACGAACGAGATGAGGCGTATGTAGCTGGGATATCTCGAAGTAGTGATTTCTATACGTCAGCAAATGCATATCAGAAAACGAGTAATGGTGGAGCGGAAATAGTCGTAGTGAAATTTAACCCGGGTGGTCAAAATGTGCATTACAGCACCTACCTAGGTGGGAGTGGTGATGAGTTATACTATAGTGGATTTATATATAATAGTAATGTTCGTATAGCAGCCAATGTGCGAGAAGAACCGATTATCTGTGGCATTTCACGTTCTACAGATTTTCCTGTGACGGCAGATGCACTTTTCTCTACTAACCCGAGTTCCTCTTCTGGAGGTTCTTGGAATACCTCTGCTACTATCACAAAATTAAATTTCCTAGGAAGTAAGCTATTGTATGGTACGTATTATGGCGGGTCTAGCTTCGAAGTGCCAGGAGCCAATAAGCTAAAACGGATTAGTTGCTACACCAATATTTTATATGGCGGTTTTACCGCTTCTTCAGATTATCCTACTACATCTGGGGTTTTCAAAGAAAATAAAACAGGATCCTCCGGTTCCTATTTTTGGACAGGTTTTATCTCTAAATTTAGAGATACCTTGTACACGGATGATATTGAGCTAAATCTACTAGATACGATCACACAATGTGATAGAATATTTAGTATCTTAGATGCTAAGAATATTGGAGCAGATATACTTTGGTCCAATGGCAGCACGAATAATGTAATTTTTGCCCAAGACACAGGTGCATTTTCGGTTACGGCTACTTATGGCTGTGATACAGTGCGAGATACCATATATTTTATCAAAGAATTTTCTCCTACAGTTCCTGTATTGCCGGCAGATAGTGTTTACTGTGATTTATTACCACTCATTACTTTAGATGCTCAAAACGATTCTATTTTAGCCTCCTATAAATGGAGTACCGGAGATTCTACACAAACTATTCAGATAGACTCAGCCCAAACCTATTTTGTAGATATAATAACACCACGTTGTGGTACCAAAAGGGACTCTGTGGTATATGATTTTAAAAAGACACCGCAGGCTA
>DNBZ01000079.1 GCA_003484585.1 Bacteroidota bacterium
TTTGTGCGTAACTATCCCTAGTTAATCCGTTAATTTGGAACTTTATATGGAAATATTTTCAATAATAATATTAGCTATACTAGCCTATTTACTTGGAAGTCTTCCTAGTAGTATATGGCTAGGTAAGGCTTATTTTGGAGTAGATGTAAGAGACTTCGGGAGCGGAAACGCAGGTGCCACTAACACTTTTAGGGTGCTAGGAACTCAAGTGGGTATCATAGTCCTCTTTTTAGATATTGTAAAAGGAGTGACTGCCGCTAGTTTGGTGCATTATCTCGGTTTTGTAGAACATGGTACAGACCAATTTATAAATTTACAGTTGCTTTTTGGCTTGTTAGCAGTTGTGGGGCATATATTTCCAGTATTCGAAAAATTCAAAGGAGGTAAAGGCATTGCTACACTTTTTGGCATGCTCATTGGGATTCACTATGTATTAGCTTTAGCCATAATGGGATTATTTATCATTGTTTTACTACTTACTAAGTACGTATCACTAAGCTCAATCCTAGCTGCTATTGCATTTCCTATTTTGACTATTTTTGTTTTCAAAAGAGATGAACCACTATTTATAGCTTTTGGTATAGCCGCAGCTGTAATGGTGATTCTCACGCACAAAAAGAATATAACTCGCTTACTCAATGGAGAAGAAAGTAAAGCAAAATTATTTAAAGATAAAGGATGATTTGGAATAATAATACACAAGAATCTGAAGAAACAGAGGTATTAGTAGATACCGATACCGGTTCTGCCATAATATTGTATAATGACGATGTCAATACTTTTGACCACGTAATATATTGTCTTATAAAATACTGCAAGCATACAGAAGAGCAAGCAGAGCAATGTGCTATGTTAGTGCATTATAAGGGCAAGTGTACTGTGAAAAGCGGTTCAGAAATAGTTCTTATTCCCATTTGCGAAACGCTTACAGAGAAAGGTCTAAGTGCTGTTTTAGAAGAACTCTAATACTGCTCTTTTTCGTTCGGGAAATCTTTCGATTTCACATCCTTTATATACTGACCTACAGCTCCTTTCATTTCCTCGTATAGATTTAAGTACCTTCTTAAAAATCTAGGTGAAAACTCTTTGGTTACACCTAGCAGGTCATGCAATACGAGAACCTGACCGTCTACGCCGCTGCCAGCTCCTATTCCTATTACAGGTATAGAAACATTTTTAGCTACTTCAGTAGCTAGCTTTGCAGGTATTTTTTCTAATACTATACCGAAACACCCTGCTTCTTGCAGTAGTAAAGCGTCTTCTTTTAGTTCATTTGCCTCCTCATCTTCTTTTGCTCGTACTGTATAGGTGCCAAATTTATAGATACTCTGTGGGGTAAGACCTAAATGTCCCATTACTGGTATTCCCGCAGATAATATTCTTTTCACAGATTCTATTACTTCGGAGCCGCCCTCTAGTTTTACAGCGTGAGCACCACTTTCTTTCATTATACGAATGGCACTTCGCAAGGCCTCTGAACTGTTACCCTGGTAGCTACCAAATGGCATATCTACTACTACCAATGCTCTGTCCACTGCTCGTATTACCGATTGGGCGTGATATATCATTTGATCAAGTGTGATTGGCAATGTGCTGTCATGACCTGCCATTACATTACTTGCAGAGTCACCTACTAGAATCACGTCTATACCTGCATCGTCTACTATTTTGGCGTACGAATAATCGTAAGCTGTGAGCATGGATATTTTTTCGCCACGAGACTTCATTTCCTGAAGCTGATGAGTGGTTACCTTTTTTATTTCTTTCTTAGCAGTACTCATTGTGATTATTCTTTTAGGTCTAGCATGTACTTCAGTCGTTCTATCTCACGAAGCAATACGGTATTGTCTTTTTTTACTTGTTCTTTTTGTTCTTTGGTAGTGGTGTTTTCAGCTTTGAGTTGCTGATTCTCGTTTTTCAAATCTGCCAAAATAGAGGTAAGGTTAAGTACCAAATCCCCGTTGCTTCCTTTTTCTACATCCTCTTTGAGTGACTCTAGATATTCAAGTCTTTTTTTATTTCGAGTTACGATTCTGGTTGTAGAGTCTAGTTTTTCAGAGAGTATCTTATTATTATACTCCAGCGTAGTAGATCTGCTTACTAAAGAGGTGTCATAGTTTAACATACTCTTACATTTATCTAGATCCTTTTGTAAGGTGCTAATTTCCACTTGCTGCAAGTCGATCTTGGTTTTGAAAATCATAATTACCTCTTGAAAATCAGGGTCTTTATTCTCTACTGTAGTACTGTTTTTTGGTTCGTTAGTATTTTTAGTTACACCTATAGCCTGAGATGAAGATCTCTTTTTCACCAAAAGATCTTTCACCAATACTTCTGTACTCGCACGTGTAAATAGTCCTACTTTACCACTTTCGAACTGGGTGTCAGTTGCAGTATATTCATACTTGCCGTTAAAATAGATATCGTAATAACCTTCCTGTACCTTTACTGTAATTTGATTAAAAGATTTCTTTTTTAGGCTTTTAGATTTTACCCATCCGTTGCCGCTAGGCGATCCACTTAAAAGTCGCTCTTGCATCCCATTCATTTTAGTGACTCTAAACCTTCGTTTGTTGTTTACTTCTAGCAGTATTCCACCATTTATTGTAGTTTGTCCGTTTAGTACTATGCCTGCACTTTGTCCGCCTTTGCCTATAGATATGCTAGTCTGCACCTCATACGAGTAAAGTGGTTTTTCTAGTTTAAGATAGGAGTAAGATGATCCGTTGTCGCTTATTCGTTTTATACGGTAGTTGCCATCGTCTATAATCGAAATCTCTAAAGCCGTATACTTCTGTGGGAAGTTGTACTTATTGCTACTGAAATCGTCATAGACTAGCGTGTCATTAAATTGGGTAAAGACATTTTGGCCATTGGTCAAATGTGACAGAGTTATTATTAGTATAAATGATAGAAATCTCATTTTATTTGTGAAAGTTTGCAAAGCTAAACTAAAATAATGCAAAAACCGATTTGGAATAACATACTGTTGACACTGATTTTTTTTACTTTTTGTGGGTGCGAAAATGAACTAAAAGTAGCTGCAGATTGGGAAGAAGTGGCGGTAGTCTATGCTGCTTTAAATCCTACTCAAAGCAAAAATTATGTAAGAGTACAGCGAGCATATCTAGATGAGAAACGAGGTGCACTTAATTTTAGCAATGTACAGGATTCTCTTTATTTTGAAGAGATAGATGTCACTATACAGGAGTATAGAAATGAGACTCTCACCAATACATTCATACTACGTAAGGTGGACGGAGATACACTGGGAATGCCTAAGGATACAGGAGTTTTCTATAGCGACCAAAACATACTATACGAACTAGATAATCCTGTAATGCCTTCGAGTTATCTGGTTAACTATACCTATGTAATAACAGTACGCAATCCAGTGACAGGGTATTCTACGACAGCTAGTACGCCGAGTGTAGGGAGTCCTGAGGTTACAGAACCCATTAATGACAACTTTAGTCTTATCAATTTTAATGGTACAGACGATCAAACTACGCTCACTCGTTTTCAAGAAGGGAAATGGGCACGAGCTTATTCCGTAGAAATGGTGATTTACGTAGAAGAAACGCAAAAAGATAATCCTGCCAATAAGGAGATGAAAGAAATAATTTGGCGAATGGTAAATCTAGGTAGGACCAGAGATTTGACACGCCAAGAAAAGGCTACTTACTTGGTTCCTTCTATTAATTTTTTCACTTCTCTACAAGCTAGCCTACAAGAAGATAATAGCGTAGAACGACGCTTGATTAATTATGACATTAATTTCTATGGCATATCAGACGACTTTAATACTTATCTAAGTGTGAACGAACCCTCAATTGGTATAATTCAGAAAAAACCAGAGTATACTAATTTTGATAATGGCCTAGGTATATTTGCCTCTAGACACATCAAATCCTTTGAGGGATATATTTTCCCAGGAAGCACACTAAGACATATTCAAGAGTCAAGGTTTACCGAAAAGCTTGGTTTCGTACCTTGATAAATGTCGTTTTGTCATAGATAATTTTCTAGAACTGCCAATTTTTACCTAATCTACTAATGGCATTGTAGTTGTTTATTGGTAGTCAATAAATAATCGAATAGTATACAAATGAGTAAAGTAATTGGAATTGACTTAGGAACTACAAACAGTTGCGTATCCGTAATGGAGGGTAACGAACCAGTAGTAATACCTAACAGTGAAGGAAGAAGAACGACACCATCTATCGTAGCATTTATGGATAGTGGTAACGGAGAGAGAAAAGTAGGTGACCCTGCTAAGAGACAGGCTATTACTAATCCACAGAACACCATTAGCTCTATCAAGAGATTTATGGGAAGTACCTATACTGAGGTGGAGAAGGAAGTAGCGGAGATGTCTTATAAAGTAGTGCGTGGAGACAATGACACCCCACGTGTACTTATAGGTGACAGAAAATATACTCCACAAGAAATATCTGCTATCATCCTTCAGAAAATGAAGAAAACGGCAGAAGATTATCTTGGTACTGAAGTGACTAGAGCGGTAATTACTGTTCCTGCATACTTTAATGATAGCCAAAGACAAGCT
>DNBZ01000038.1 GCA_003484585.1 Bacteroidota bacterium
CAGATTTTCTTTTTCTTGATATTCCGCAGATGGAGTTCTGCTTTTTTAGGGTCATCCCAGAAGCTAGGGTCTAGTGTCTGTTGCTCCTCATCGGCTATGAGAGCTAAGTTTTTGGCTAAGTCAAAGATAGTCCGCAAGCTTAGCTGTACGGTCTTTAATGTCGTTGAATTGATCAGATGTCATCTTGGGGCGAAATTAATTAGTTATACGTGAAATAGCATAAAAAAACGCCAATCGATTTCTCGAATAGCGTTTCGGACTTTAATCCTAATTTCTTACTTGCCTCCAAGAAGATATGATATGCCTAGGTAGCCCATCATATTTTTATTACGAAAACGGTCGTTACCGTCATAGCCTCTGCCCGTCACAATAGTGTACTCTGTGAATATTAACCCTACCCCTAGGTCGATTCCTAGTCTCTTGGTAACATCGTAGGATATATTCAAGGTAGAATTTAAACTTCCTATATCGTTATCCCCTACCAATAATAAGTTAAACGTGGTAGGCGATCCTTTCTCCGTATGTCCTAAAGCGGTCTGAGGTTGAGCTCTCAGTGCGGCTCCCTGTCTGAAGTCACTATAGTTCTGCTCACTGCCAAAGCTCACTCCTACTATATCTATATCAAAACTCAATGAAAATCTCTCAGTGAAGTCGTACCCTAAGCGAACATAAAGATTAGCAAAGTTATTTTGAACCGTACCAAAGGTCATCGTATCTACCTGGTCATCATTGCTGGTGTACTCCGCCGGTGCAGTGATATACTCCAGGTCATTTCCATTATATACACTTAGTCTTACTCCAGGGTTGACGTGAAACTTATCACTGATTACATTAAACTCACGCTCTACGCCTAGAGTGAACATAGCTGCTCCGGGTCCTAACGATGCTCCTCCATTTACTCTATACTGTGCATATGCACCAAAGCTACTCGCTAGCACTACCACCATCATTACTAGATTTTTCATTTCTTAATAAATAATTATTTAGTTGATTCTGTTGACACCCCTAAACGTTTAATATTTAAAATCCTTACACTGTAAGGCATAAAAAAAGAGCTTAACTAAGCTCTCCTTTTATTTTATCTCTTATTTCTTGTATTTCTTCCCTATTTGCAGGTCGATCCACTTTTAGCATCAGCTCAAGTAGATACTCCATATCCGTCATATCTCCTATCTCTTCCTCAGCTACGTAGCCTAAATCAAAATTACCCTTCTCAGTAATGTATGCACTAGCGAGTCTACATATCTTTACTATAGTAGGATCTTCTTCTGCTAGGCCCAGTAATCTAATATCCGCTAGTTGTGCTACCGCCTTGTCAGCATCAAATTTCTTTGTAACGTCTTTTAGTAAGTTATTGACAGCTAAATTAGCTTTTGCTTCTCTCATTTTATTCTATTATTTGGTGCGAAAATAATTTTAAACGCCCCAAAATCCATAGACTTTTTCTACAGTAAGTCTATTCTGTTAATTAAAAAAAAAGAATAGGCATTTTTATGCTCTATAAACTATTGTAGACTAGATAGTTATCTTTGTTCTTTAATTCATCTAAAATAACAATATCATATCTAATCTGTTACTAAAAATTATATGCTTGCCGAAATAATCACCATTGGAGATGAAATACTCATAGGTCAGACTGTAGATACTAACTCTGCATGGCTCGGTGAGCACCTAAATAGGTATGGAATAGAAGTAATTCAAATCACGTCCATTAATGATAAAAAGACTAGTATAATAAATGCTCTACAGGATGCAGAAAAGCGTGCCGACGTAATCCTCATCACTGGCGGCCTAGGTCCTACCAAAGATGATATTACTAAAAAAGTGCTCGCCGATTATTTTGGTGCTAAACTCATTACACACGAAGGTGCCTTAGAAAACATAAAAGATATTTTTCACCGCCGTGGTAGAGAGGTACTTCAGATTAATGTAGACCAAGCCCTAGTGCCAGATAACTGTGAGGTGATACTCAATAGCAAGGGAACAGCACCGGGTATGTATTTCGAAGAAAAGGGAAAAATTTACGTGAGTATGCCAGGTGTACCCTATGAGATGAAAGCAATGATGGAACAAGTCGTTTTCGAAAAACTAAATACCCTCGGAGACAACTATACTATAGTACACGAAACTATCACCGTAGTGGGTGTGCCAGAATCTCATCTATCAGTAGCTATAGAAAGTGTAGAGGATAATCTGCCACCTCACGTTAAACTAGCGTATCTGCCGCACCTTAACCTAGTGCGACTAAGACTTAGTGCTAAGTCTGCAGAACATACTGCTGATGAGCTTAAAATTGACATCAACACTGCTTTTGACCAAATAAAATCTATCATAGGTGATGTATGGTTTGATGGAGACCACAACCTACCCGAGATAGTGGGTGATTTACTGAAAACTCACAAAAAAACCATAGGAACTATAGAGTCTTGCTCAGGAGGTTTTGTAGCTCATAGTCTTACCGCTGTAGCTGGCAGCTCCGCATATTACAAAGGTAGCCTATTGACGTATGCGTATGAAACTAAGGTAGCCATAGCTGGTATAGACCAAGTCATGCTCAATGAGTATGGTGCAGTAAGTGAGCAAGTGTGCGAGGCTATGGCCCACAATGCTAAAGCTAAGCTAGAAATAGACTATTGTATCTCTACTACAGGCATAGCTGGACCAGGAGGAGGCACAGCAGATAAGCCCGTTGGACTAGTATTCATAGGCTTAGCCAAGCCTGACGGCACGATAGAAGTAAAAAGATGTGAGTTTCATGGTACTCGAATACAGATCATAGAAAGAACTGCTTATACGGCGTTGGATATGGTGAGGAAAGCGATAGACTCTTCTACACAAATGGCAATGTTATAAAGCCCTTACTTCAACAAGTTAATACTTTCCATCAATCCTGCTCTACTTCCTCTGCTTATTGGTATTAGCTATCATTAATAACAAGCGAAGAATCGTCAATCATTTTAATCTTATCTGTATTCACCATAAAAGAACGATGAACTCTTGTGAAGTTCTTCTTTGCTATTCGTTTTTCTATATAGGCTAATGTCACTTTGACTACATAACGCTTTTCTGAGGTATGAAAACCGACATAATCTCCTAGAGTTTCCATCCATAGTATTTCGTCAACCCTAATATTTATGGTACTAGTATCCACTTTTCTCAATATAGAATGTACATCGGGACTAAGCGTCATTTTTTTGACCTATCGCCTTCACTACTCTCACTCCATCCAAAGCTGCACTGATAATCCCGCCAGCAAACCCTGCTCCTTCTCCACAAGGATATAGATTAATCAGCTCGGTATGATGTAGTTCTTTGGTGCGAGGAATACGCACAGGTGCACTCGTTCTGCTCTCTGGAGCCGTTACCATTGCCTTTTTATGGTCAAAACCTTTAAGTTTAGAGGTCATAGCTCGGAGACCTT
>DNBZ01000271.1 GCA_003484585.1 Bacteroidota bacterium
GTCTTCGTGAGAGAAAGTAGAATCATCTTTAGTGTACCAATAAGCTTTCCATCCACTTGCTATAGCTCCTTTTACGTCTGCCTCTAGATTGTCTCCTACATAGCGGCTTGTCTTTAAATCGCTTTTAGCATTTTTTAGAGCAGTTTCAAAAACAAGAGGATGTGGTTTTTGCTTGCCTACTTCTTCGCTGATAGTTAGGGTATTAAAGTATTTTCCTAAGTCCGAATGATTTAATTTTCTGCGTTGAACTTCTGCGAAACCGTTGGTGATAAGATGGAGCTCATATTTGCCTGCCAGATAGTCTAGTAAGTCGCGAGCACCTTCAATCAATATCGTCTTTGTAGGGCAAATATCTAAATATTTCTCCCAGATATTATGAGGGATTTCTTCTTCATCTACCTCCATCTCTCGAAAGGTGTCTACAAAACGTTTGCTACGGAGTACCTCTTTGGTTATCTTGTTTTGTCGGTAGAGCTTCCACATTTCATCATTGTTTTTCACGTAAATGTCTAGAAAGTCTTGTTCGCTTCTATGCGAGATGTAGCGAATTTGATATATTTGGTACAACTCTCTTAAGGTCTCTTCAGCGTTAGCGTCAAAATCCCAAAGTGTGTGGTCTAGGTCAAAGAATATGTTTTTTGGCATTGGCTTATTATTAAACAGTTAATTGGTGAAATAGTTGAACTTGAGTCTCCTTAGGGTTTAAATCAAAGTTTTTCTCCGAATGATAAATCTCCAGCATCTCCTAGCCCAGGGACTATATACCCACTCTCGTCTAAAGTCTCATCTATCACACCTATCCATAGATCTGCATTCGGAATATTGGCAGTGACGTAGTTCACACCTTGCTGACTACCTATTACGCTGACTAAGTAGACTTTACTTGGCTTCCCTTTTTTCATAAAAGCCTCGTAAGTCTGGACTAGACTTTGGCCAGTGGCGAGCATAGGGTCACAAATGATAAGTATGCGATTATTTATATCTGGAGTGGCCACATATTCTAGTACTATTTCAAATTCGGTATCTGTAGTATGTTTTCTATATGCAGAGATATAGGCTAGGTCTGCTTGGTCAAACATGTCATTTATACCACGCTGAAGTGGCAGTCCTGCTCTAAGTATAGTTGCCACTATAGGCTGCTCTTTTAGTTTTTTCACCTTAGCTACTCCCAGTGGTGTAGTGGTGAAATGGATGTCACTCTCCATTTTTTTGCTTATTTCATAAGCGGCTATTTGCCCTATGCGTTCTATGTTTTTACGAAAACGTGCTCTGTCTTGCTGTATGTCTTTGTCCCTTAGCTCACGAAGGAATTCGCTTACCAATGAAAACTCTTTAGATAGTATGTGTATCACACTTCGAAAATAAACCATTCTATTATTCTACTATTCATTTACTCAATGATTAAATTTGACCAATGAATTTCAATGATCCGTTTGTAATACAACTTATAGAACTTGCCATAGCAGAAGATATAGGAGATGGAGACCACAGCAGCTTAGGTTCTATACCTGCAGGCACGCAGGGTCAAGCACGCTTGCTGGTAAAAGACGAAGGTGTGCTCTGTGGCGTGTATTTGGCTATGCATATTATGGAGCGTATAGATGCGGATGTAGTATTTCATCAGCTGATAGATGAAGGAGCGTGGGTGAAGTATGGAGATATAGCTTTTACCGTAAAAGGGAGTGTACACAGCATACTGCAAGCGGAGCGACTAATGCTTAATTTTATGCAGCGTATGAGTGGAATAGCTACAGTGACCAAACGATTGGTAGATAAAATAGAAGGAACCAATGCTAAGTTGTTGGATACTCGTAAAACTACTCCTGGGCTACGTACATTTGAGAAGTATGCAGTGACAGTGGGTGGAGGTGTAAATCACCGTTTTGCACTTTGGGATATGGTGATGCTCAAGGATAATCACAATGACTATGCCGGTGGAATAACAGGAGGAGTGACGCGAACAAAAGAGTATCTAAACTCGAAAAGTAAAAATATTAAAATAGAAGTAGAAACACGTGACTTGAAAGAAGTGCAAGAAGCACTTGATACTGGTTTAGTAGATCGCATAATGTTCGATAATTTCAGTCCAGAGCTAATGGTGGATGCTGTAAAGCTAGTGAATGGAAAATGCGAAACGGAAGCTAGCGGTGGAATTACGGGTGATACTATTCGTAGCTATGCTGAGACTGGAGTAGACTATATCTCAGTAGGAGCTCTTACGCATTCGGTGAAGAGTTTGGATTTAAGCCTTAAAGAGTATTGAGTTGGGAAGTGTAGAGTGAAAGTCTGAGTACATTCTTAATGTCGTTACTCTTTATTCAATACTTTCACAATTCCTTCTACAAAAACCTCATGCACACCTTCAAAATTTACTAGATCCATATTTAGCTTACTGCTAGCTACCGCATCGTAAAATTCTGTTACAGAGTCTTCCGTTCTATACGGATCGTTTACCCCACTGAAGTATGTCATCTTAATGGGGTCGAAAATGTCTTTCTTAATTTTCAAGTCCACATCTGGAGGCACTAGTCCGCTGCATATCAGAAATTTAGAAGGAGATATTTCACCTTCGGCTATCCATCTAAAAGCAGTGGCCACTCCTTGACTAAAACCGAGGATATTGACTTCTTTCCATTCTTGCTCTTGACTTATCTCAGCACGAATAGCATCTAAGTAGTTGATATAATTCTCTATATCTTGCTCTCTATTCTCCTTGGTCATCCAGCTAGCACCTACTCGGTCGCTTGTGCCTTCTAAGTAAAAATAGTGCTGTCCTTCGGGAGCTATTATAGTGTACTCCTCGCCGAGTTGTTTAAACTTACGTATAAAGAATTTAGCTAGCTGCCCATAACCATGGAGGACATAAAGTAGTTTCTTGCCTGTACCCTCTCGGTAGTAGGTGGCTTTTTGCTGATAGGATACTTGTGGAATCAATGCAATACAAAGATAGAATCCTAAAATCCGAATATTCGATTTAATCTTAAACTTATATCTTGACTTAAACTTAAACTTAAACTTAAATTTGCTGTAATGACCATTTCTCTCATAGTAGCCCGAGCAAAAGATAACGCAATAGGAAAGGACAATGATCTTCTATGGAAGATAAAGGATGATCTAAGACTATTTAAACGCACTACAGCAGGACACGTGGTGATACACGGACGCAAGAGTTTTGAGAGCATAGGTTTCCCATTGCCTAATAGAAGCAACATCATTATTACCCGGAATAAGGACTATAAAGCAGAGGGTGCTTTTGTGACTAACTCGCTAGAAGAAGCTATTGAGCTAGGGCAAAAACTAGAGATGAATGACGAGATTTTTATCCTAGGGGGAGCAGAGATCTATCGCCAATCGCTAGATCTGGTAGATAGAATGTACCTCAGCGAGGTGAAAGGAGAATTTCCTGATGCTGATGTTTACTTCCCAGAGCCAAACCTAGAGGGCTGGAATCAAGTGAAATGCGATACATACGAGCAGAGTGAAGCCAATGAATTTGCTTTTGATTTCTGTGTGTGGGAGAGGGGTTAGTAAAATCTCACCCCAGGTTCAGGCTTTTTTAAATCTATCCAAAATATATGAATGGCTTCTTTTTCGTCTATCAAACCATTACTATTTTTGTATAGCTTAGCTCTTACATGCAAGTGGTCGTTTTGATTATCATATTCTGAGCCTAGTACTGAATATGCTGATTTTTATCAGGTGAAAATACTTAAAATAAAATACTCTAAGCGACCACGAAAATAATCTCCAAGGCGACTATTTTTACGGCTCCAATCTCCCGTAGTATCTTGGGAATGGAATTGTCTCACGTACGTGATCCAGTTTACATACCCATGCAACAAGTCGCTCTAGTCCCAGTCCAAAACCAGAGTGTGGTACACTTCCGTATCTTCTTAGGTCCAGGTACCATTGGAAAACATCTAAAGGAAGCTTGTGTTCGTTTATCTTTTCTACGAGCCACTCTTCACTCGTTTCACGCTCACCTCCACCTACTATCTCTCCATATCCTTCTGGAGCTAGCACGTCTACACCTCTCGCAAAACGAGGATCTTCCGGATTACGCTTCATATAGAATGCCTTGATCTCATGTGGCCAATCGTATACCATTATAGGTAAGTCAAATAGGCGAGTAAGTACAGTCTCGTCACTACCTCCAAAATCGTTTCCGTATGTGAAGTCACGAGCAGATTTAAGCCAGTTTGGGATATTGCGTTGCTCTTCTTCTAGTTGTTTGAGCTCGTTTTTCAATCCATCGATTTTACTTTGGTTGAAATTGATCACCCCTTTTTTAATGCCTCCAGCAGCTATCGTAGCTTCACGTTCTGCTATTTCAGCTTTGGCTTCTAGGATACGAGCATTTACTATTTCTAGGTCAGACTCAAGTGTTTTGAGTGAGTTTTGACCTTCTACGTCTTTATCTCCTTTCAGTATTTCTACTGCTTCGTCATAGCTTAGTCTAGGAAAAGGTTTGGCTATAGTTTCTAGTTTAGAGATATCTCTACCGAGTATTTCTAGTTCTGCAGGACATTTTTCTATTACTTCTTGTACCACCGCTCTCAAGAAAGCTTCTATGGTGTCCATATTTTCGAAGATGTCACAAAAAGCCATCTCTGGCTCTATCATCCAAAACTCAGATAAATGTCTTCTCGTCTTAGACTTCTCAGCTCTAAAGGTAGGGCCAAACGTATATATCTTGCCCATGGCCATTGCCATAGCTTCACCATAGAGTTGCCCACTCTGCGTAAGGTAGGCAGGTTTACCGTAGTAGTCCGTTTCAAAAAGGTCTGTAGTCCCCTCGGCAGCATTTCCCGTAAAAATTGGTGCATCCATTTGTACGAAATCTTGACTCTGAAAGAAATTATGAATAGCATATATCACACTATTACGCACTTTCATTATGGCCCATTGTCTTTGGCTACGTAGCCATAAGTGTCTTTTATCTACTAAGAATTCTACTCCGTGTTCTTTATTGGATATAGGATAGTCTTTTGCATTTTGATAGACTTTGAGGCCTGTAGCGTGTAGCTCGTATCCACCGATTTGGCGTTCGTCTACCACTACTTTACCTGTGATAGCAACAGAACTCTCTTGCCCTAGTGATTTTGCCTCGGCAAATAATTCTTCACCTAAATCTTCGATGCCGAGTATGCATTGGCACATACCCTGTCCGTCACGTAAATT
>DNBZ01000273.1:0-422 GCA_003484585.1 Bacteroidota bacterium
GTAGTAATAGACTAAGAGCGGCAACCTGGGGCAGAGGACTTTGGGAATACTCACTTGCAGATCGGAATAACTACCCTTCTATCACACACATATCCCTCACTTCTATGTCTGATGATAACTCGCCAAAAGAAGGTATAGACCAATATGTGTATGCAACTATAGAGTATGATGGAGTACTAAGTGAAGTAAAAACCATATGGTCTGAAGGCACACATACATTAGACAAAACTATCCCAATGAATAATATAGGGGGCAACCAATGGAAGAGTAATCACCCTATCCTAACCAATGATTTAGACGATAAGCTGTTCTTTAAAGTTTTGGCTACAGGAGCAGATGGAGACCAATCTGAAACATACATGTTTAATTATGAGGTACGTGAGTTTAAGTACTGTGAAGCGACAGGTTCTTCTGGCACAGGT
>DNBZ01000273.1:519-4306 GCA_003484585.1 Bacteroidota bacterium
GACTTTACAGATTCTATCATAGCATTAGACAGAAACCAAAGCTACACACTAGAAGTAGGGATGAACTATCATTGGGATTCAGATTCTGTAATGGCTTGGATAGATTATAACTACGATGCTACTTTCTCTGAAGACGAAATAATAATACTGTCTAAACTAGATGCTACCAGAAAGTGCACTGCTACATTCACCGTGCCAGCTACGGCGGCTTTAGAAAAAAATCTACGTATGCGTGTAAGAAGCCAATACTACAGTAATGTAATGGACCCGTGCGATGACAAGTCAGGAGAAGTAGAGGATTACACTATCGTAGTATCAGATGCAAATGCTAGTATTACTAAAAAAAGCAACCTACAAGCTGAGATATTTCCAAATCCAAATAAAGGAACCTTCGAAATAAAACTTCCTTCTGTGTTTAATGAGATACAAATAGAAGTGCTCGATATGCAAGGAAAATTAGTGTGGACGCAAGCAGATACTAATGCCAATGCAATACAGGTTATAAGCAATCTAGCAAGAGGTCAGTATCTAGTGAAAATAAATACGGAGTCAGGAAGCTTAGTAGAAAAACTAGTTATACAATAGGCTAACTAAACCACTCTTTCACAAAAGCTTTATCCGTAATGCGGTCTTCCTTGCCTTGTGCAATGAGGTCGTATATACGTTTGGTATTTGCAGCTCCTTTTTCTTTAGCTTCTACATACGGTATAGTACTGAAACTTACCATCTCGTACTGAGATTGGAAAACATCTGGATGTAAGTCGCATAGATCGTGTTCTATTTTCTTGTAATGTAAGAACGCCTCATCTCCTACCAAATCTCGCATTTCTATAAAGTTTTGTAGTGCTAAGTCAGCTATGGCGTCAGCATTTGGTTTTCTGCGTATTTCATAGTGCTTCATGGCTATATCCCAATCTCCAAATTCTTCTAAGCAAGCATCTAACTCTATACAATCTTCGAAAGCACAGTTCATACCTTGCCCATAAAAAGGCACTACAGCGTGGCAAGCATCTCCTATGAGCGTTGCTTTACCTACGTTCCAAGGAAAGCACCTTACCGTCACTAAGCTTCCTACTGGATTGGCTTTGAAGTCTTCTAAAAGTGTAGGCATCATTGGCACACTGTCACCGAAGTAAGTCTTCATAAAGCTCAGAATTTCTTCATCTGTAGTGATGTTATCAAATCCAGCTTCTCCCTCGTATGGCATAAAAAGCGTACACGTGAAAGACTTGTCAGGATTTGGGAGAGCTATCATCATAAAACTACCACGAGGCCATATATGCAGTGCATTGGGCTCCATGGCAAATTCCCCATCTACCGTAGGCTCTATAGTAAGCTCTTTATATCCAGATTTAGTATAACTCTGTGAGTAATCAAACCTAGGACTCCGCTGCATTTTGCTACGTACCACAGAAAAAGCACCATCTCCACCAAGTATATAGTCCGATTTTACTTCTAGTTTTTCTCCTGTTTCTGAATTAGTAAACCAACAAATACTTTTATCTAAGTCTACTTTAGTACACTGCATATTAAAGTGCTGGTGTACGTGCTCATTTTCGTCTGCTAGCTGCAGTAGTTGCACATTAAGGTGTGCTCTACTTACAGAGTTTATCGCTTGTCCATCTGTCCCATAAGGTTGGTAAGCAAGCTCACCCGCTACGCTATGCATCATACGACCAGGCATTGGGATAGCTTTACCTAGCACTGCTTGGTCTAATCCTACTTTTTGCAAAGCATTAATACCGCGTTTAGATAGGGCCAGATTAATGGACCTGCCTGCAGGTATTTTTACATTACGCATGTCTGGTCTACGCTCATAGATATTGACTTCATATCCTCTTTTGGCTAAGTATACTGCTACTAGCGAACCTGCCAATCCACCTCCTACTAATGTTATGCTTTTCATTTTACTGTGGTCAAAGTTACACATAGAGCATTTTTATTTGATATTTGTTTTAATATAAATTATGTCAACTGATGCATATCATATTCTAGTAATCTATAATCCTGCTGCACAAGGCGGATCAAGTGTCAAGGTTTGGGAGCAATACCTGCAGTTTCTAAATGACCATATGCTAAGGTATCATTGCTATACTACTGTGGGCAATAATGATAACGAGCCTATCCATCAGCTAGTCAATTCCAATGATTTTAATCTAGTGTCTATCTTAGGTGGAGACGGAACTATAAACTTAGCAATCAATGCATTACCACATCTTAACATCCCTATTCACTTAATACCCGCTGGCTCTGGCAATGATTTAGCTAAGATGATATACCCTAATGGAATTCCTTCGTATACGGATCTATTTCAATACGTATTGAGGGAAAACCCTGACACGAAATACCTAGATATCTGGCGATGTAATAACCAACTATTTGCCAATGGATTTGGGTGTGGGTTTGATGGATCAATAGCGTATGACACCAAGTTTAAACAGGGACTGCTGGGCACTAAAATGAAGTATTGGGTAGAAATAGTAAAACATATCTTTTTCTATAAATCACCTAGTATTAGTGTAAATGGCGAAGAGTACGCCACCTTTATGCTCGCAGCAGCCAATGGACGAGTATACGGAGGGGATTTTAAAATAGCACCGCTGGCTGATCTTTCTGATGGCAAACTTGAAATAGTTCGCATCAAGCAAGTTTGGATTCCAATGCGGTTATACTACTTGCCACTTCTGCTAATGGGCAAGCATCTACATAAAAAAATAACATTATATGAGCAACTAGTTCAAGTAACTATCTCTGCCAATAAACCGATTCCGGCTCACTTGGATGGAGAACCTATGAGTGAGAAAGAGTATGTGATTAGTTTAGAAGGGAAAGTGAAGGTGTTATGCTAGTTTACTCTTACTCCACCTTCTCCAAACAATAGCACAAATCACAATAATACATACCGCTATAAACTGCGAATGACTTACCGCTCCACCAAATAAGAAGCCACGAGCCTCGTCTCCCCTATAAAGCTCTACTATACTTCTGCCTACACCATACATCATAAGATAAATCAGGAAAAGTTGACCATCAAATTTTTGCTTCTTTTGAATGAAGAAAACGGTAACTAAAATGATGAGATTCACAGCTATATCAAACAATTGAGTAGGATACAGCGGTGTATCTTTAATAGCAGCTAGTGTATTGGGATGGCTGAAAGTAACACCCATCCAGCTCTCACAAACTTTGCCGTGGCAGCATCCTGCTAGGAAGCATCCTATCCTACCAAAACTATGCACCACAGGCCCTGCAAAGGCTAGGATATCAAGAAACGGACGCACTGGCACTTTATGTCTACGAAGCCACCAAACTATAGTGGGTATAGCAAAAATAAGGGAACCATAAAATACAAAGCCACCACCCATTGCCCCTTTTATTAGGCTGGGGTTTGCTGTATATTTACCTATGTCTTCCATAAAGAAAAACAACTTACCTCCTACGAAAGCAGCTGCTATAACCCAAATAAAAAGGCTAGAAACCTTGTCAGAATCCAAGCCAAACTTCTTAGCTTTTTTTAATACAATATAGAACGCAGCCAGTATACCTAAGGCTATCATCAAACCATAGCTATGCAGGGTTAAATGACTAGGTAAAATCCCGTGTAAAAATTCTGGAATCGGTAGGGTAAATAATCTTGGAAACATGGTGGGTCAAGTTTACGTATTAAAATTAGTTTTACTTGCCTTTAAAATTCTTACTTTGAGTAGTTGCAATGCTGAACCTCTATCTATCAGTAGATTTCGACCTTAAGAGAAACACTATCTCAAGCTATTTGTCATCCTGAGTG
>DNBZ01000069.1 GCA_003484585.1 Bacteroidota bacterium
CCCATATTTATCTATCACATAGTCTATTACTTTTTGTCTTCCCTCATCATCAAAATCAATATCAATATCGGGTAGTGACACACGCTCTGGATTTAAGAAACGCTCAAAAAGCAAGTCGTACGCTATGGGATCTACATTGGTGATTCCTAAGCAATACGCCACAGCACTACCCGCTGCAGACCCACGACCTGGCCCTACAGATACACCCATATCTCTGGCTACACTTGTAAAATCTTGAACAATAAGGAAATAGCCGGGATAGCCGGAGTCCTTTATCACGGATAGCTCAAAGAGCAATCGCTCCTCTGTATCTATCGTCATCTCAGGATAGCGTTTTTTAGCTCCTTCAAAGGTGAGAAACCTCAAATAATCATCTTGAGTTTTAAACTCTGGCGGCATTATGAAGTTAGGCAGTAGCACATCCCTAGTGAGTTTAGGCGTCGTAATACTATCTACTATTATATTGGTATTATCCAAAGCCTCTGGGACATCGGCAAACAGACGTCCCATTTCTTCTTGAGTTTTGAAAAAGAACTCATTATTGGGGAATGCAAAACGCAGCCCTTTGCCATATCCTTTTGGATCCGAAAGCTTTGACCCTGTATTCACACATAGCAGAATATCATGCGGCTGTGCATCTTCCTCTTCCATATAGTGCGAATCATTGGTAGCAATGGTCTTCAAGTCATACTTCTTGGCAAACCTGATAAGCGTTTGATTTACATCTTCTTGGCTCATGCCCGTGCCATCTATATTCTCTATACCGTGACGCTGTAGCTCTATATAAAAATCCTCTCCAAATATCTGAATGTACTCCTTTATTAGCGTTTCGGCTTCCGCTTCTCCTTTGAATAAAATGGCCTGCGGAATCTCTGCCCCTATGCAGCAAGACGTAGCTATAAGTCCTTCGCTATGTTTTTTTAGTAGCTCTTTGTCTATACGCGGAAACTTACCATATAGTCCGTCTATGTAGCCTAGAGAACAAAGTAGGGATAGGTTTTCGTACCCTTTTTGGTTTTTGGCTAAGATTAGTTGGTGGTACCTTTTATCTTTACTATCTCCTACGAATGAGCGTCTAAACCTGTCTTCCACCATATAAAACTCACAACCTACTATGGGTTTCACTCCATGTCGCTCACCTGAGTTTACAAACTTGAATGCCCCATACATGTTGCCGTGGTCTGTGAGAGCAACAGCCCGCATGCCGTCTGCCTTTGCTTTGGCAAACATGTCATCTATAGGCGATGCTCCGTCTAATAAAGAAAACTGACTATGGCAGTGTAGGTGTGAAAAGCTTGGCATGTTTCTAAGGTCTAATTATTACTACTTACTTGTAATGATAATGATTTCATCATTACAACTGAGCACAAGTATAATTGATTTTTAAGGTCAATTAACTCCTTTTTTATTTGTGTTTTACACAGCAAAAAGGGATAACTTTTTAGGAGGTTCAGAATGAAGTAATTAGAGAATAATTGAGTAACGGAATAGTTAGATTTCTTTTGTTCCATTTCTCTCTGCCTTTGGCAGGTAAGGATACAAAGTCGCCAAAGGCAATTTTACTCGAACTGCCTAAATATACGACTTTGGGGAAGTTGAAACGTATTATTTAATGATTCTAGAAGGGAATTTCACTCCCTTACATTTCTTTGTTTTAATATTGTCTGTCATTAGCCTATCGTGAAACAGATACTCAATTACTTAAGAGCCTATAAAGAGGAACACTTCCATCTTGGAGAATTCATTTTCGCCATGTGTTTTATGGTTGGATTTGCTTTTTTTAACTATGGCACTACCATACTAAAAGACTACAAACAGATTCATACTTGGGAAGGAAGTTATTCTATTTTTATCTTTATACTTTATGCTACTCCGCTACTTCTAGGGTATCTATCTTCCTCCTTTTTCACTAAAGACTGGAGCTACTGGCGGTCGGCTAAGTTTTGGGGATTAATACTATTTGCTCTACTGGCTTTCACGCTTCGTGCTTGCTCTCACCTTATACTAGAACCTTTCTACGAGGCTATGCAGCAGTTTGAGCACCCGAGATGGCTGTGGTCAGTTATTGGCACTATTCTTCGTTCTAGTCTTGTGCTAATCCCGATTACACTTTACTGGTTTTTTGTAGATAGAAAAAAACAAAACCTATACGGCTTCTCACTCAAAGGATATAGCACTCGGCCCTACTTCGTCATGCTACTCATTATGCTTCCGCTAATTATTTTGGCAAGTACGCAAGGTGATTTTCTAGGAGCGTATCCTAGAGGAGTAAAATTTGATTCGCTAAGCATACAAAACAGTGCTCACTGGATCTACTACGGCATATATGAACTGTTCTACGGACTCGATTTTATAAGTATTGAGTTTTTCTTCAGAGGATTTTTAATCCTTGCTTTTGTTGGTATACTAGGCCCCAAAAGTATTCTGCCTATGGCTATGTTTTATGTAACCATACACTGGGGTAAGCCTGCTGGCGAGCTTATCAGTTCATTCTTTGGGGGTACACTACTCGGCATTATAGCCTACTACAGCAAGTCTATACTCGGCGGTATTATAGTACATATGGGCATAGCGTGGATGATGGAGATAGGAGCATTAATTGGAAATTATTTTAAGACATGACTTCTTTTCTATCTAGTGACATAAAATTTTTGAAAGGTGTAGGCGGAGTGCGTGCCGAGATGCTGAACAAAGAATTAGGTGTATTTACTTTTGGCGATTTGCTAG
>DNBZ01000045.1:0-293 GCA_003484585.1 Bacteroidota bacterium
ACAGCCTCAGCTGCAGACACTTTAGAACCCATAGTTGCTAGTTCAAATGCTTTATTCGTACCTACTAATTTGGGTAAGAAGTAAGAAGAACCTGAGTCTAGCACTAGACCAATACCTACAAAAACCTCTACCAAGCTAGCACGCTCATCTGCTAAAGTGAAATCACAAGCTAGTGCTAAAGAACACCCAGCTCCAGCCGCTACACCATTTAAAACCCCAATAATGGGTTTCTCCATATTTCGCATAGCGAGAATGAGCGGATTATATCCTTTCTCCAAAAACTCAGAGAAGTC
>DNBZ01000045.1:473-2796 GCA_003484585.1 Bacteroidota bacterium
GTAAAAGCATTATAGCTCTCTGGTCTATTCAAGGTTATGGTCGTAACTCCTTGATTTTTAGAATAAAGTATAGTGTTAAATTGCATATTGATATTAAAAGAATAAAATAATAATAGAGGTAATAGCACCTACTGCCACTCCCATACCTAGCTCAAACAGAGAATGTGCTTTTTGAAAGTAACGGGTAGCACAAACCACTAATAAAATAACGAAAGCAGCGAACACCCTCATATCTAAACCTACCAGCTGATAGCGATATAAAATGAGGAGACCTGCAAAAACAAGAAAACTCCATGCCGCAGTGTGCCAACTTGCTTTTAGCTCTATAAAAATGAGGAACCAAAGTAGAAGGTGCAGAAAAAAGAAGCCTATAAAAAAGCTGACGTATTCACTAAATACAAAAATATTAACGGCTATAAACCCTGCATTAATTAGTGTATACGTTTTATAAATAGACTTACGCCCTTCTAAACCCGGAGTATTAAAATCAACCTTGCGTACCACCTTCAAAAAAATAAGCGGCAAAATCAAATAAACAAAAGCGACCCAAATAGCAGCTAATATTTTAATGCTAGGTCCATGATAGGCCACTAACGGTGCGTATACCAATAAGCTAAATATTGGCAAAAAAACAGGATGTGTAGCTATGGCTAAACCTTGTAATACTTTTTTCATTTATAACTCTTTTCTAAGTCGAGCTACAGGTAGATTAAGCTGCTCTCTATACTTGGCAACAGTCCTACGTGCGATTTGATATCCTTTCTCTTGCAATATTTTTTTCAGAGCTTCGTCTGTTAGCGGTTTCTTCTTATTCTCCTCATTAATAGCAGCGTGCAGTATGTTTTTCACTTCACGATTACTTACTTCTTCACCACTATCTGTAGTTATACCCTCTGTGAAAAAGTCTTTTAGTAAGAATATGCCAAAGTCGGTCTCTACATACTTACTGCTGGCTACACGAGAAATAGTAGAAATATCCATCTCTATAGCTTCTGCTATATCCTTCAGAATCATAGGCCTAAGATCTGACAAATCTCCTGACAAGAAGAACACCTGTTGCAACTCTACTATTTTACGCATTGTAGTGAGCAGCGTATTTTGTCGTTGTTTTACAGAATCTATAAACCACTTAGCACCATCTAGTTTTTGCTTGATGTATTGCACCGCGTCTTTTTGAGACTGTGTTTTCTCCGTACTTACCTCAAAGGTTTTTAAGGTTTCGTTATAGGACTTACTAACTTTTAACTCCGGTGCATTTTTAGAATTTAAAGAAACCTCAAGGTCCCCATAGCTCTCCTTTACGATAAAATCAGGAATGATAAAATCTTTATTTTGAGCTCCATCTGACCCAGAATGAGCTGGCTTTGGGTTTAGCTTCGCAATAAATTCCAGTGTTTCACGAAGATAATCCTCCGATATATCAAACTTCTTTATGATTCGCTGATAATGTTTCTTAGAGAAATCTTCCATCATTTCATCCAAAATTTGATATGCCAGCTTGTAAACTGGGTTATTCCCTACCTCTTGCTTACGTTTTATCTGCAGCAGCAAACATTCTTTTAGGTCTCTAGCTCCTACTCCAGGCGGGTCTAGTTGCTGTATATAGCTCAATATACGTGCTAGATCCTCCTCTGTAGTTCTTATGTTTTGTGTGAAAAGCAGATCGTTTTTAATAGCTGTAAGTGGTCTACGCAAATACCCGTCATCATCTAAAGTTCCTATGATTTGATCCGCGAGCAACTCATCTTCTGCAGTCCTCAGAGCCCCAGTTACCTGCTCCATAAGCCGTTCCCTGAAAGAAGAAAAGTATACCACTGGCATAAACTCCTTCTCCTCATCACCTCCGTCATACTCTCCACTTAGCTGCACTCCACCATCATCGTCATTCATATAATCACTTACATCAAATTCCTCTTTGGTGTTTTCGTAATCAAAATCATTTGCCTCATCAAACGTACGCTCGGCTTCCTCCTCCTCATCCTTACCACTTTCCAACGCTGGATTTTCTAGTAATTCTTCGTCCACACGCTCTTCAAAATTGAGTGTGTTGAGCTGTAACAGTTTGATAAATTGTATCTGCTGTGGGCTGAGTTTTTGTAGTAACTTTTGACTTAAATGTTGTTTTAACATATCGGTATAGAAAAGTAGGTTTAACACCTTACTTTTGTACTCCAAAATTAGCAAGATTTCTAGTACTAGCAAAATGCATACCAAACAATTAGACAAATATGTAGGTCAAGAGGTTACCCTCAAAGGATGGGTAGCCAACAGAAGAGAAAGTAAAACGGTAGTTTTCATCAATTTACGTGACGGACAGGGTATG
>DNBZ01000185.1 GCA_003484585.1 Bacteroidota bacterium
TCCACACCAGGTGGCCCATACGCAGATTATGGTTGCATCTCCTTTAAGGTCCTTTTGTGTGATGGTTTTACCATCTAAAGTAGTAAACGTAAAGTCAGGTATAACCTTTCCGTCATTGGTATTACAGCCAAATATAGACATACTTAAAAGTGCTAAAAGTGCTTTTTTCATTCTATTGGATTCAAACGTATAGTTTGTAAAACGATTTAGACCAAAAACTTCGACAAGTAAGTCTAGTTTTTTGTCTCATAGAGTATAAATATGTAGGATGACTACCTTAGTAAATTTATCACTCCGTTATAATAGTACCACCTAGTTTGTTTAGGATTAGTAAACTGTATCATATAAACGTATACGCCTTGCTGTGCAGGTGATCCATTATAGTTTCCATCCCACTTTTTATTAACATCTTCGGTGTAAAATACTTGCTCTCCCCATCTGTTGTAAATGGTCATTCTTAGTTTTTCTACTCCTTGGGTCAATCCTCCTAGGCCGTATGTATCATTTATGAAATCACCATTTGGAGAAAATGCATTTGGTATATGTACAAAAAGGTCCGCATTTACATAAATGAACTTAGTCTTTTCATCTTCACAACCATTTGCATTAGTAGTCAATAGCGTTACGCTATAGGTTCCAGAATCTATAAAAGTATGAAAGGCAGGTGTTCCACTGTAGATCCCGCCATCGCTCGTAGACCAATCCCATTGTACTACATCTGTACTAGAACTGTCTATGAAAGTGACAAAGTCAGTCAGGTTACTTGGATCATCTGGGGTATAGTAGAAATCTGCAATCGGATTAGCAAATACAGTAACAGGCGTAGCAATAGACAATGAATCTATACAACCTTTATCTGACGTCCCTATCACTTTTAGTGAGTAGCTGCCTGCAGGGGTATACGTGTGTGATGGTTCAAAACCTGCATTGGAACTCCCGTCGCCCCAAAACCACATAAAGCTGCTAATTACATCAGGACTTGGTATCGTACTATTATTTATTGTGGTTATATCAAATGGATCGCACCCTTCATACTCATCCAGAGTAGCGTCTATTACAGGTAACGGACTCACTATGACATTAGATAAGATGGTATCCTTACAGCTTCTGTCTGTACTCACTATTTGCTCTATGCTATATGTATTAGCTGTTGGAAACTGATAACTAACCTTAGTGCCAGATTGGGCTGTACCATCTACCTGCCACGTAGTAGACGTAATACTTCCAGTGGTAAGAATCGCTGTAGAAGTAAGAATAGTTATATCTCCCAAGCATAGATCAGCAGCATTAAATCCAGCTATAGGAAGCGGATGTACTATTGATTGTTTTTCGATAGAATCTTTACATCCATTATCACTTTCTATACGCAGCTTCATTGGTATACTTCCAGCTACAGTAGTAGGTATGGATGGATTTTGATCTGTACTCACGGGCACCCCATTTGCAAACCAATTGTAGCTAATTATGGTACTTGGTGCAGAGATATTTGAATTATCTGTTGGCGTTAGATTTACATTATTACAAACCGAATTAATAAAGAAGTTAGCACTTGGAGCGGTGTAAGACTCAAAGCTATCAATGAGCGATATACTACATCCATTTTTGGAAACTACATCTAAGCTTACTACTATAAAACCATCCGTAGTAGAAGTATAATCAAACATAGAGTCTGTAGATACAACGGTACCATTCACAGTCCAGCTATACGTATCAAAACTATCGAGACCTAGTGAGTTAGTAGAACTTATACTCTGAGTACTTCCTTGGCAACCATCTACAAGGTTAAGTGCTATTATTTCAGGGTTGGTTATTAGGACTGTTCTAGCAGTATCAGTAACACAATTTTTATCAGAGGTCAAAGTCAGTCTAACCGTTTTCTGTCCCCCGGTTGCGTATTTAACTTTTTCAATATCTGCACTTCCAAAGAAGCCACCACTAAAACTCCAATCTCTGGTATAGGTACCATTGCTGACAGAGGATAAATCTGTAAACAATGTACTATCTCCAAAGCAAGTTTCACTATAACTAAAGTCAGGAACTACCAGCGGATGTATAGCGATAATTTGTGTAAACGTATCTCTACAGAAGCTATCTTGCTCCATTACTAGTTGTACGGTTACGTCTCCTACAGAAGTAAAAGTGCTTGCATAGTTATACGTGTAAGCTGTATCTAAAGTAGATATATACCATGCCGTATCAGTAAAACTACCTCCTTCTAATAGTGTAGTATTGGTAAACACATTGCCAAACCCTAGGCACGTATCGTTGTAACTATAGGAAACATCAAAAGGGGGATATTTATATACACTATCCGTTATACTATTACTAAAGCATCCACTATCTGTTCTAGGGGTATACGTCACATAAAACCATCCCGAATCTGGCAAGAAATAAGCTGGATCACTCTCTAGGCTGCCATCTCCAGTGCTGAACTCCCAA
The DNA here is from genome assembly GCA_003484585.1 of Bacteroidota bacterium. GTDB lineage: Bacteria > Bacteroidota > Bacteroidia > NS11-12g > UBA9320 > UBA9320. Next base: position 2,440 of record DNBZ01000185.1, read on the forward strand.
GAATGAAGCACTATATCTCCGGTGAGTACGGAAGAAGTATTAGTAAAGAACGTAGAATCATAAAAGCACGAATTATTTTTAGTAAAACTTGGATTTGGTAATGGGTTTACGACTAGCGAATCTTGGATAGTATCTCTACATCCATTCACAGAAGTTACTTCCATAAAAATATCAAACTTACCTATGGTATCAAAATATTGACTTCGGGTTCTTGAATAAGAGAATGCTCCTCCGTCGATACTCCACTTGGAGGTAAGGTGTGTTTCTGGACTAGGGAATGTACTGTTTTCTGTAAATATAACTGAATTACTATCGCAGATATTTCCGTATGAAATAGAAGCTTCTGGCTTATCGTATATCCTTACTTCTACTATAGACGAATCGTAGTTTTGACATCCATCAAATGTTGGTTTGTAGGCATACATTTTAACTTCATACCTCCCAGTATCTGTAAATAAATGTGTAGGATTTTGTAATAGTGATGTATCACCATCATCAAAGAACCATTTCCAACTCACAGGTGTATATTCTGCCTCACCTTTAAATGCCGTTAGTCGACCAATGCAATTGGATATTTCTGTATTTTTAACAGAGTTGGTTACAGAAGCGACCGCTGTCAAATCTCTTACGTTAGCACCAGCAGCATATCCATAACTTTCATATTCCCCTTCTCCGTATGCCGTAGCTATAAATCCACCATCTGCTTTAAGTCTATGATTACCTGCATTTACGGTTATTTTAGCGTAGCTATATCCCGCGTTACCTGGTACTCCGGTAAATGATTTAGCACTACCGTCTATTCTAAAACTTGATGCGGCCCAAGCAGGAATGACTACGTTGATGTAGTGATTATCTATATCATAATATCGGCTAGAATAAACTGTAATATCATTTAGCGTCTGTTCCAGCGGATTTAGAACAGTCATAGATGGGTCGCCCGTTCTATTATTGCCACCATCACACTTGGCAGTTCTTTGATACTGTACAGCCATAATCGGCTTGGTAGCTATAACGTTCCTTACATTAGTCTCAGCATCCAGCTCACTATATTCACCGGCGTCTAAATAATAAATATCGGGAGGTCCACCAGAATTAAATACTATAACTTCGGTACTGTTTTCACTTGCGATAAATCGAAAATTATCAGCACTTCTTCCTAAAGCAGGTACCAACACAAACTTAGAACCCCAAGAGTTTGTCGGGAACATTTGTTCATATAGATTATCACCAGAGTTAAAACCCCAACCAGAACATTGGCCTACTCGAGTATACGAACTCCCTGAGAATACCGCCACTTTTCTACAATTTGCAGAGGCCCCTGTATCTATTACTTCTATTTTAGTACCTGTGACATCATCTGACGATGTAGCATATCTGCCATAACCTTGGTACACCTCTCCTTCGTCCAAAATAACCTCGTAAGATGTATTAGCGGGCTTAGATCCGGTGGACGATGTAGCAGTTCCTTTTTGAATGTCTATAGTTGGTGTAATTCTTACTTTCGTACTATCTTGAGTAGCAACTACTATGAATGTACTTCTACCTCTAGAAGAAGAAGCCGAAGACTGATCATATGCTGCTGCATAATAAACTTTTCCTAAAGTTCGTGTAGGTAGTACAAGTGTAGCATCTGATTGATTTCCTAGATACTGGTGTGCATATACTACAACATTCTCTAAAGAGGTAACTTTGATACCTTTTGATGTAGTACAGTCTGAGCAACCATTATAAGCTACTGATGCGGGTATAGTAACTACGGTAAGATTATTTGCCGTTACCGTAAAATTACTAGACCATGATGCCCCTGGCACAGATACAGTTCCAGAAGTACTAGAGTCACTTGTAATATAGAGAGAGTGACCTGCTGAATTTCCCTCATAGTGAAACATAAACCCTAGCCAAAATTCTGTTCCTTT
>DNBZ01000096.1 GCA_003484585.1 Bacteroidota bacterium
GTAGCTCTTCCGCCGTCTTTTTTAAATTTTGCCATTATTTATCTCCTCCTATACTTACCGGTTCTGCTTCAGATAATTTTTTCGGGTATTTCTTCTTTACCGTTTTTATCTTTTCTTCTTCTCTTTCTGGATCTAGCTTAGTATATATCTTACCGTACTCCCGCATAGAATAATCATCTCTCACCTTATTATACGCTGCTGTAAGCTCATTATAAACTTGCACATACATATCATACGATGTTCCTCTATCATTCTTAAGCGAAACTATTGCCTTGGTAGATGTAGTAGACAATGTAGGATTAACTCCTTCATTCGTCAAGTGATCTACAGTCTTTTGCATTAGCTTATCTATCGTCATAGGAGCACCTTCTACTAGTAGTTGGTCAGATGCATTTACAAGTACTTCTAAAACCTCACGTTTTTTCTGTTTACTATCTTCTGGTGGTTCTTCAGAGATAGGTGGCAGTGCCACTTGTAATCCATTAGGTATATCCATAGTAGTGGTTACCAAGAAAAATACGAGTAACAAGAAGGCGATATCTGCCATAGAACCAGTATTAATTTCAGGAATATCTCTTTTTCTTCTTGCCATACTCTTTAGTTTTTAATTAAGGATACTGCTTCTGAAGCCAATATAGAAACTACAGCTACTATACTCAAAAATATAGTAACATAGATTCCTGTATCTACTAGCTTAGACTTACCTACGGACTCTACACCATAGTTTAAGTGATGCTCTGTAATAGTTCCTGGAGCTAAAAGATAGCTTATCACTCCCACTACTAAAAACACTCCTATGCCTATAAGTATGCTTATAGCACTCTTCGGATTATCTATTAAGTACATTACAGATGATGCTAAAATAGCTAATACTGCAACTACAGATAATACTATGCTTATACCTAGGCCCATTCCACTACCCACATACTCGTCGCCTAATAATACCACCACAAAGATGATTATTAGTAGTACCACGATGGAATAGTATATTATTCTTCCTATTTTACCCATTATGCTTTTACTATTTTATTTTTAACTAGGATGTCTACTAATGAGATAGATGCATCTTCCATTCTATTTACTATTCCATCTATTTTAGATGTGATAAAGTTGTAAAATACTTGAAGGATAATAGCAACTATAAGTCCTGCTACTGTGGTAAGAAGTGCTACAGAGATACCATCAGCAACTACACCTGGAGAGATATCTCCAGCTGCTTTAATCGCATCAAAAGCCTCGATCATACCTATTACTGTACCCATGAAACCAAGCATAGGAGCTAGTGCGATGAATAGAGATAACCAAACTAGACCTTTCTCTAGCTGACCCATCTGTACCGAACCGTAGCTCACTACTGATTTTTCTACTACGTCTATAGAGCCTTGATCTGACCTGTCTAAACCTTGGTAGAATATGCTAGCTACTGGTCCTCTTGTATTTCTACAGATTTCCTTTGCTCCTTCTATGTTACCCGCAGATACTTCATCATTGATTTGAGCAACGAACTTGTCTGTATTGATACTCATCCAGAATAAAGAGATGATTCTCTCTATAGCTATTGCTAATCCTAGGATAAGACATATAAGTGGCAAAGACATGAATCCTGGGCCACCTTCTATAAATTTATTTTTAAGCACTTGTAAGCCTGTTGGCTCTGCTTTTTCCTCTGGTTCTGTAGTAGCTTCTGGCTCTGTAGTTGCTTCTGCAACTGTATCATTTGCTACTGCACCTGAATCTACTGTTTCTTCACCGTCTGTAGAAGAACTATCTTCTTGAGCAAATACTGTCTGAACACTCAATGTCATTAAACAGAATAACATTAAAATTGATGTGATTTTTTTCATTTTATTTTTAAGTCTTTTTTACGTATTGCGGACAAAAATAGAAAATTTTAAGTACGGTTGACCATTCTATCTCGTATTTCTATTTTTATCTCTGGTTTTATTTTCTAACTCGAAAATGAACCTATGCAGTATATTATTTTTAATTGACTATAAAAACAACCACTTTCGCTTTACCAAAGGGAAGAAATTTAAAAATGGCTAAGACCAAAAAAGTATATATCTGCTCAAATTGCGGCAGCAACTATGCTAAAATGATGGGTAAATGTGTGGCGTGTGGCGAGTTTAACACGGTACTAGAAGAGATAGTAGAAAAACCAAAAGCTGCTATGATGAACCTGAATGATATAGACGGGGTGGTAACTGCCGTAAATAGCGTAGACTCTATAGAACTAAAAAGACTAAAAGCTCCCGGCATAGAGCTAAATAGAGTTTTAGGCGGTGGCATAGTCCCTGGTTCTGTAATATTACTTGGTGGCGAACCTGGTATAGGTAAATCTACTCTGCTGCTTCAGTCTGCTCTGCGTATGAATAAAACTGTACTATATGTAAGTGGAGAGGAAAGTCTTAACCAAATAAAAATGCGTGCAGATAGAATAGGTATAACCAATGAAGACTGCCTGCTGCTAAATGAGACATGTGTAGAAAACATCATCAAAAGACTAAAGGAAACTAAACCCTCTTTTGTAATTATAGACTCCATTCAAACGATGTTTAGCAAATACCTAGACTCTACTCCGGGTACCATTTCACAAATAAGAGAAAGCAGCTCGCTGCTCATACAATACGCTAAACAGAATGAAGTACCTATAATACTAGTAGGACACATTACCAAAGAAGGACAACTGGCTGGCCCGAAACTACTAGAGCATATGGTAGATACGGTACTACAATTTGAAGGCGAGACTCAAAATAGTTATAGAATACTGCGAACGCTCAAAAATAGATTTGGCAGCTCCCTAGAACTAGGCATTTATGAAATGACATCTGAGGGCATGCGAGAAATAGATAACCCTAGTGAAATACTCATAAACCAAAGAAGTGAAAACCTCTCTGGGGTGGGTGTAGTGGCATCCCTAGAAGGTAACAGAAGTCTGCTTATAGAAACACAAGCACTGGTGAGTACCGCAGTATTTGGCAACCCGCAACGCAATACCAATGGATACGATATAAAGCGACTTAATATGCTTCTTGCCGTTCTAGAAAAGAGATGCGGATATAAACTATCTACTCAAGACGTATTTGTAAACATAGCTGGAGGCCTCAAGATAAATGATCCTGCTACAGACTTAGGCATAGCCGCTTCGCTTATTTCTTCTTTCGAAAATTTAGCTTTAAGTAATAAAATGGTATTCGCTGGCGAAATAGGACTAAGTGGCGAGATAAGAGGAGTGAATAGAATAGACCAACGCCTAAAGGAAGCAGAAAAACTAGGTTTCAAAGACTTCGTGATATCTGACCAGCTGGATGTAAAAACGAAAGAATACAAAATAAAAATACACCAAGTGGCCAACGTAAATCAATTTTTCTCTTTGATTTTCGGGTAAATAAGTGGCTATACAACCAAGTGTAGACTGATGAATCGATAGACTATCTGGAACTTCGAACGGTTTAGAAATGTTGGAGTGGATAGCAAAGTCTTGATTTATATT
>DNBZ01000214.1 GCA_003484585.1 Bacteroidota bacterium
AGCTGGATCTGGATCATCAAATTCCCATTTTGTAACGATATAGTTAGTTCCACCTAGGGTAGAAGTATTCTTAAACTGAGCAACGTCTCCTAGACAAATGTCTGAAGAAGTGAAAGAAGCTACTGGCGTATGAGGAATGTACATATATCTACCAAAAGAGGTATCACATCCAGTTCCTAAATCAGTAACTGTTAATTCCATAAAGAGATTTGTACCAGCTAAAGCAACTGCAGGATCTGCAGTAAGTACTTCATCACTAACAGTAAGAGAGAACCCTTGACTAGTAACATCTGTACCATTATCCCAAGCTTTAAGATCATATGTGTAATCTACTCCTGGAGCAGCAGCAGGATATGCAGCTGGACGAGTTATACCATACTCAGAGATGTAATCTTTCACTGTAACATCTGGATCTCCCATAGAACCTACATTAAAGTATCCATCAAACTGAGAAGACATCGTTAGCTCGCCACCTGTAGGTGAAACGACAGTATTAATAGTTAAGCTAGCTGAGCTATTTGCTGGAACGTCATCGTCTCCTACTACAGATGCAGTAACTACGTGTGCGTTAGTTCCATAAAAATCAGGCTCTACAGCAAATGTAAAAGTAGCTGATGCTCCACCAGCAAGGCTAGCAGTCATTACTTCTTCTACAGCCGTACCACCACTCACACTATATTGTAATGGAACATCAGAAACAGAATTTACACCATTATTCTGTACGGTGATTTTAACAGCTTCTGTGTAACCACCACACTGTGCAGCAGTAGTCATATCTACGCTTACTATCTCTACATCTACAAAGTACTCTAAAGCACCTACATCTGGAGAAGTAGTATTTCTAGTAACACCATCAAGGTCTAATGTAGGAACAGTAGATCCTGTACCACCTTTGTTTGCCATAGCAATACTTTGTGGCTTCCAATCCCCTGTTGATACACTTGTAAATTGAGGCTCAACTGCAATGGAGTTAGGTGCCCCTACAGAACCTTGCCAGTTAGCAAGAGTTGTTTTATTACCAGAAAGATAACCAGTATGAGTATTATTATTACTCATACCAGAACCTGCCATTGTAGAATTATCTAAATTATTGTAATCAAATGTACATCGTGGATTATACGTATAAATAAGATAAGAAGCTCCATTGGTAGAACCCCAGTTTTGAGTTTGATCTACAATGATATTATTCTTTACATCTCCAGATGGAGCATAGTAGTTATATATACCGTAGTGACGTGTGTATGAATAAGTCACGTTACCCGACATTCTTATTGTATTATTTACTATATTATGATCTCCAGAAGCCTGGTATGCATATGCATAAATACCATAAATATAATATGGACCATTCAAATCCATAACGTTGTTAGTAATATTAAAATCAACACCTGCATAGTAGCCATAAGCATAGATACCATAAAGTGACATATATGCATAACTTCTATTTTTTGCTAAGTTATAAATTTTGTTAGCGTCGATATTAACAGCTGAAGCACCTGAGAAGAAGTAGTCATACACGTAAATACCATAACATTGTGTAGAGTTCGTATTGTTGTCGTTATGAACATCGTTCATTTCTATATCAATTCCACAAACATATTTAGTATACATACCATACTGACCGATGTCTTGAATATCATTGCCCTTAATTACGCTATTTTGAGCAGCAGTTGCCGAAGTTGAGTTAGCAAGCATGATACCAATATTTTTACCGATTCCGTTCACAGAAGAATTGCCCTTCCATAATTTGTTATTGGTTATAGTGATATTAGTACTCTTATCGGTAGGGTTTACGTAATAATAAGCATGATTACCAAACCAAATATAGGTTGAAGTATAATAACCCGGATAACCACCATAAGCCGCACCAGAAGAAGCTATAAACTCACAGTCGTTAATGGTTACAAATTTTACATTATTGTAAGCTCTGAACATTTTGTCATTAATATTCCCTGTTTGTTCAACAACTAGGTCGTCAAAGGAGATATAGTCAGTACCATTTAGTTGAATAATTGGACTGCTTGCTTTGATTTTCTCACCGTTTCCATTAATGGTAATAGTGTTAGTAGAACTCGACCCGCTTATTGAGTTAAGGTAGAATCTCTGTGAATACGGTCCAGAACCTGCTACCACATTAACAGTAACTGCTCCACTAATCCCATTAGAGTTAAGTGCAGATGCCAATGCTGTGAAACTTGCATAGTTAGTGCCGCTAGTAGATGCCCCAGAATTAATGGTATAAGTACCACTAAGCTGTGCTGAAGCGGATCCTGCAACTAGCAGAGCACCCAATACAGCAATAGATTTAATTTTTTTGAAAAGCCAATTTCGATTGTAAATTTTTGTCATACGCTTTAGATTGTTTTATATAATTACGGTTCTTAAATAAGTTTTTAAGAACCTCAAATCTATACAAAAAAATTAAAAAACAATACTCTGAGCCAAAAAATGACGCATTTTATCCAATTTTACGACTATAAATCTTTTCTGTATGACAGTTTCATGATTGTTTAACTCCATTTTTAATCTCTCTACTCGCCAATTGTCTAATAAAAAAGTCTGATTTGCATTAACTAGGTGGGCAACCTTGCTTAAGTACTTCTCACTTTTGGTAGCACCTACTAGTAATATATCAATGTCTATAGGCTCTTTTATATAGCTTCTCATACCGTCTAACAGCAGAATTCGTTTACCATTAAACCATACAAAACCATTGCCTAATAATTCTACTGTAGGCAGAGTCTCTTTGTACTGGGCAAGTTGAGATGGATAGATGCAGTAGTTATTTGATAATCTCTCGGTTACTATGTATGGGGTTATAATAAAGTCCATCATACTTTGATCTTTATAGATACCTTCTGATGCTAGAAAGGTAACAAAACCATTTTGCTTAAATCCTATGAGTGTTTCATTCCGTACATCGAATAGTATCATCTCAGTATCACTTATACCTCTATTGTATTGCAGATCTGCCACTAAGAATAATACCGCTGCAATAGCAGTAAGGTAAACTCCATTCTGCCATTTGTTCACCCAAGTGATCGTACCCAAAATTATAATGAGATAAATGCATATCATCTGCGAGAAGGTAATATGTACATTATCAAAAAATGCGTATGGCACATCTTGGATAAAATGGACCACTTTGGCTATGAAGAGTATATACGTCTCTGAAACGCTAGAAAAGAAGGAAGCTAACATTGGAATCCAAGAGCCTAGGGCTACAAAAAATATCCCAGAATATAGAATAATCGTAATGCACGGTATAACTATAAGATTAGAAAACATAAAGAAATTAGGGTACTGGTGAAAATAGTACAGGCCAATAGGGAATGTGGTAATCTGAGCGGCGATACTTACCGAGGTTAGAGTCACTACTTTATCTCCTAGCCAGCTAGTCTGAGGTAGCCACCTCCTAAATGTATCTTTATAGTATACAATACCTATAACCGCTAAAAATGAAAATTGGAAACCCACATTATATAAATTTAAGGGGTTGAATAGTAGCAATACGAAAGCCGCAAAGGTTAGGGTGTTATAAATATTTGAATTGCGATTAAATGCTCTAGCCAGTATAACTACTGTAAACATTAAAGACGCACGAGCTACGGATGGGGCAAAGCCGGTAATGAGGCAATACAGAAATAAAATAAAAATAGCTAGTAAAGACTTAGCTATAAGCCATCGACCTTTGCTCTGTCTGATACGCAACATACCCCCGAGGAGAATAAAAATAATACCCACGTGCAACCCAGATACGGCTAGCACATGTATGGTTCCTGTTTTGGAAAATGCCTTGAGCCAGTCGTCGTCTAGATCCTCTTTGTAACCAAATACAATTGCTTGAGCCACTCCTTTCACTTGGTCGTCTAAGAAGTATTGATCAAAAAGCTTTCTAAGACTCGTTTGCCATCTATAGCTCAATGCAAATAGAGGATTAGTATGGTTAAGTTTTAAATTTTTCCAATCTCCTACTTTAAAATACCCCTGCTGATAGATGTTCTTATTTTCATAGTACTTTTTAAAATCAAATTGGTACGGATTTACACTTGGTCTTACCTCTGAGAAATTATTGTGTACTAAGACATAATCTCCATAGCTCAGCAACTGACTAGTGCTGTCTATTTCGAAATACGCTTGTGCCACTCCTTGTATAGATTCGCCAGCACCTTTCTCATTATACGCTGTGACTAGCGATAATTCACAACCTATAGATTTTGGTTTTGTCTCAGGGTTATTTATCACCCTAGCTAGTACTAAGGTGTTTTGTCTATCAGCACGTGAAAAATGATTGTCAAAATTAATATCTCGATACAGGTGTGTAATTATGACACCTGACAAAAAAAATAGGCAAATAGCTAGATAGGCAGCAACACTAAGTAAACGTAAGTTGACCTTTTTTCTGAGGGTGAAATGTGAAAACACCAAGCAACCTAAAATGGCTGCAGCAAAACCAATAACTAAAGAGAAGTAACCTGAAACTGCGGAAGCAAAATGAATCCCTAAAGCATAGGGAATTAAAAACCTAAGTAAAGGTATATGCCTCCATATATACATTATGCATACTTACGGTACATCAATGCTTTAAGCTCATCTTTAAGTTCTTCATTATCCCAACGCAGTCTTACCTTATACTCACGATATATTTCAAACGCTTCTTCTCTATGTTCGGCTGCATCCAGCTTTGCCATAAACCCATTATACTCACTTGCCTCCCCATCAAAAAATGCACTCTGAAACTCAAAACGCTTAGCCACAGAAATAGCCTTAGGTATACTCGCTATAGGTTTGCTGCTGAATTTTTCGAAGAGTGAGAGCATCTCATCTTCTGCTACAGGCTTTGCACTTTTCTTTGGGTTCACCGCCTCATTCTTCTCTTCTTTAGGAGACTCTATAGCAGCTACTTTTATTGGCTCAGCTACTTCTTCTGCTTTTACTGCTTCGGCTACTTGCTGTTCTTCCGGCTTGGTTTGTATAGGAGCAGCTGGAGTCACCTCTTGCTTTTGGGCGGCAACTTTTGGGATATGAGACTTTATCTTACCTTGTAAAGCTAGCATGTTTACTTGGTCATATAAATCTATACACTGTTTACGCAAGACGTCTATATCTAGTTGCGACAGTCTCTCTGTATGCAGGCTGAGCCTACTGTTATGTATACTCAATAATCCAAGTAATTCGTCTATTCTCTGATGAATGCTATCTCTACTCATAATAATGCTACGAATAAAATCAATAAATATTACTTTCGGCAGCTATTATCAACACACCATGTTCATAGAACCCAAAAATAGTAAAGGATGGCTAGAGGTAGTTTGCGGCTCCATGTTTTCTGGTAAGACGGAAGAACTGATACGCAGAGTCAAACGTGCTAGGATAGCTAAGCAATCTGTTAGAATCTTTAAACCTAAAATGGAAACTCGCTATGACAAGGCGAAAGTGGTGTCACACGACGATAATTACCTAGACTCATTTCCTGTAGACTCTGCGAGTGAAATACTAGACTGGATAGATGGGATAGATGTAGTAGGAATAGATGAGGCCCAGTTTTTTGATGATGGATTGCCAGAGGTATGCAACACCCTAGCTAATGCAGGTAAGCGTGTCGTGATAGCTGGGCTTGATATGGACTACCTAGCTAAACCATTTGGGGTAATGCCAAATCTAATGGCAATGGCGGAGTATGTAACCAAAGTACACGCTATATGTATGCAGTGTGGCTCTGTAGCTCAGTACTCTTATCGCTTCTCTAAAAAAGGAGGGAAAGTGCAACTAGGAGAAAAAGACCAATACGAACCAAGATGTAGAGCTTGTTTCATTAAAGGAATGGCAACGCAAACAGCGGGTAGACGTAGATAAGATCTCCCCAAAAACGATACAGGTCATTCGTTTTAAACTTCTCAGAGAAGACTGCAATGACCAGTAAGGTAATCTGCATAAGTAAAAAAATAGAAAAGCTCCTAAGTGCGATTTTTTCATTGAACACATCCCAAATTCCAAGACTAATGCTTACTAATAAGCACAAGTAAATAATCCTCTTTAAGGTTTTATCGCTGTATAAACCAGCTATAGAGAGCGTCTTCGACCTATGGTCTGCCTCTCGATCAAAGTATGAGAAGAGTATAATGTTACCTAGATTGATAAATAATAGTATCCAAAAAGGGATTGTGTTCTCAGAAGCATTTGTCATTCCATCTCCCATAGTAGCCGATGTAGCCAAGCCAATACTTACTACGAATGCTATAAAAACCTCCTTTAAAAATAATAGTCTTTTGACTCTCTGAGGAACAAGATAATTTATGACAAAATGGAATAAGGTAAGGGCAGCTAGCAAAGCTATGAAACTATAGTACCCCGCTGGTACCCAGTAACCTAGTGCCATTAGAATAAGAGCCACCACAATTAATAGTCGCTTGATATGCATACGATGGTTAAAGTGTACTCTATGTCTTATCGTGACAGCACCGTCTTTGAGCTGGATACCGTCAAGCAGGTGGTCTAGAGTATAAATAAACCACACTCCCAAGGCTAGCCCTAGAGCTATGATATAATTAGGAGATGAGCTGAAAATTTTGCAAAAGAAAAGATAGGTGCTAAATGAGCCTAATGCTACCCAAATACTATATGTATTGACAAATCGAATGAACTGAGAGTATGGAGAAATAGATTCCATAATCGAGGTTTTAGAATTACTCTACAGCTGTAACCTGCTGTACTTCTGGAAGCATTTTTTTGATAGTCTCTTCTAGTCCAGCTTTCATGGTCAGATGGCTAATATCGCACGTACTACAAGCACCTAAGAGTTTTAGTTTTACCACTTTATCGTGATACGAAACTAGCTCTACATCTCCTCCATCCTTTCTCAAAAATGGTCTCATAGATTCTAAGGCTTCTTCTATTATGGTTTCTGATGCAGTCATTGTTTCGATGTTCAAATTTACCTCTTTTTATCTATTAGCAGCCAAGACAGATAGCTTTTGCACTATTTTACCCACTATAGGCATATAACTAGCTTCCATGTTTTCAAAAGACTTATCCTCTTTTATGGGTATCTCACCAAGCAGATCTAGCTGCCACTCGTCACACAGTGCCTGACCTCCATTCTTGCCAAAGAGAAAGTATTTCTTTCCTTCCAACTCTGGCTGAAAATAGCTCATGTTTTCTACCACTCCCAGTACCTCTTGTTTCAAATGCGGATTAGTAAACATATCTATTGCTTTTCGGGTGTCTGCTACCGCTACGTTCTCAGGTGTAGTCACTATTACTACTCCGCTTAGAGGGATGTGTTGTATTATACTCAGATGGGCATCTCCCGTACCTG
>DNBZ01000320.1 GCA_003484585.1 Bacteroidota bacterium
TCGTATTTCACTAGAAAACACCATAGACCAAATGGTATCCAATGGCTTCATACTTTCTAGAGTGCTTACTGCTGACACTATTTTAACTAATAAAGTAAGAATCTATAATCCGCTTACTATTGGTAAAAAGGTCAATAAACAGGACTACTATGTACGTATCCCTGCAGGCATACAAGTTCAAAGATTAGAACTAAAAATTGAAGCAGATAGCTCTATTGTAGGTAATTTTGGGCAACTGGAGATTGTAGAGTTAGCTCAGGATTAATTCAATATATCTAGATGGATAATAAAACTAGAAGTATTCTTTTTGTATGCTCAGCAAATGTAGATAGATCCAAAACTGCTGAAGATTACTTCTCAGCGATATACTCAGATACTGAGTTTAGGTCTTCTGACACTAACAAATCTATTTGCTTTCAAGAAGGGCCAATTATCTGGATGAAGAAGATTTAGAATGGGCAGACGTTATTTATGGTATAGAGCGAAAACGTCTAAAAGCAATAAAGTCATTTTAGTAAACTCAAACTGAGTAATAAGATTAAGATCCTAAATATACCAGATCATTTCAAATACAATGACCCAAAACTTATAGAAGTGTTAGAAGGAAAGTTTAGCCTCTAATCCACGCCCAAATACTTGTGCGTCTGCAAACTCACAAACCAGTTGGGGTTCTTTAGTACGTAGTCAAAAATTATTTTTTCGGTAACCTCACGTTTATCCCATTCAGGCTGAAGGTATAGCTTACATGTATCTGGCACCATTCGTTGATGCGACTCTGCCCAAGCAATGTCGCTTTTATTTAGAACTACTACTTTAAGCTCATCTGCTTGAATAGCTGCAGAGGCTATAGGTGCTTTAAACTTCTTTGGAGAGAAGGTCACCCAATCGAAATTCCCGATTAGCTCATACGCTCCACTAGTCTCTATATGCACCCTAAATCCTTCATTTTTAAAGGCTTTAGAAATCTCAGTTAGATCGTACATAGCAGGTTCTCCACCTGTGAGTATCAGTATTCTACTCGGATGCTTTTTAGCTTCTGCTAGTAGAAATGCTATTGACTTCTTGGGGTGCTTATCTGAGTCCCAGCTATCTTTCACGTCGCACCAAACACAGCCCACATCACAACCGCCTAAGCGTATGAAAAATGCTGGCTGGCCAGTATATACTCCTTCCCCTTGTATGGAGTAGAAATATTCCATTACCGGAAATTCTATCATACTATGTTGTGCTTCTTTTTAAAGCTTTTTAGCGTATTGAATAGCAAACCATATCTAGTCATAGGACCAACTCCTCCAGGTACTGGAGTTATAGCACCACTTTTTTCTTTAACAGCCTCGTAGTCTACGTCTCCTTTGAGTAAGTATCCTCTTTTATTATCTGCATCTACTCGTGTGATCCCAATATCTATAATAGTAGCTCCTTCCTTTACCATATCTGCAGTTAGAAAATCGGGGATACCAACCGCCACTATTACTATATCAGCCATACGAGTAAAAGCTCCTATATCTTTTGTATACCTATGGCATACAGTCACCGTAGCGTCTCTACCACCTTGACTCATGAGAATACTCATAGGTCTACCTACTATATTGCTACGTCCTATCACGACACAGTGTTTTCCTATAGTTTCTATGCCATATTCTTCTAGCATCATTACCACCCCAAAAGGAGTAGCACTAATGTATGTATCTTCATTGATAGTTAGTTTCCCTACATTGAGCGTATGAAACCCATCTACATCTATCTCAGGATCTATACTCTCTATTATCTTAGTAGCATCTATGTGCTTAGGTACAGGAAGTTGAACAATGAGTCCATCAATATTTTTATCGTTATTTATTGTTTCTATCAGATTTAAAAGATCCTCTTCACTTGTATCCGCACTAAGCTTATGCACTATAGATTCGAAACCTACATATTCACAATCTTTCTCTTTGCTGTTTACATATGTTTTACTAGCACCATCTTCTCCTACTAGAATAGCCGCTAAATGAGGAGCTCTGTGACCTGCTTTCCTTAGTGCTTCAACTTCTTCTTTTATTTTGCCCCGCAGTGTGAGAGCAAGTGCCTTTCCATCAAGTATTGTTGTCATGAGGGGTCAAAAATATAACATAAAACTACTATTGTGAAGTGTTGCACATAACTTCATTGTATTTTTGTATTAAATTCATATGAGAATTATAATCGTTTGCTTAATACTAGCCTTTGCTGGTTACGGTTGCAAAAAAAATGAAGTGGTGCCAAATGAGGATCATAGCTCTAAGTATCAACCCTTAGCAATAGGCCATACATGGATATACCAAGTAGATAGTATCTACTTCCATGGCGATGGATCTCAAAAACCAGATACCTTTCATTTTTTACAACGCAATAAAATAGCTTCGTCATTTACAAACGAACATGGTCAATTATCTTATAAAGTAACTAGATCTGTAAAAAAGGATTCATTTTCAGACTGGATTTTCCAGCGTAACTATAGCCTCACCAAAACAGACATAGACTTACTCCAAACATTTGAAGATGAAACTACTATAGAGTTTACCCTTCCTTTTGTTCTTTTAAAAGAGTGGGATTGTAATCAGTTAAACAATAGAAATAGTGTTGACTGCTATTTTGAGGAGATTCATACGCCTATGGATATTGGCACCCAAAACTTTGACAGCACGTCTATTGCGTACTTTGAGCAAGAGAAAAATGCTGTAAATTCATTTTTCAAACGAAAGACATATGCAGCTAATGTAGGTCTTGTACTTCAATACATAGAGGAAATAAACCAGATAAATAGTGATCCTAGAGGCACTAAGTACACTCTAACTCTAATTTCTTTTGAAAAATAACATCCTTTTTTCTCTATTCGTTTTACTAATCTGCTTTGCTTCTTGCAAGCGTGTGGAGGACCCTGAGCTTAGTGGCCCATCCTATGCTCCTTTAGATATAGGAAAATACATCATCTATGATGTAACTAACCTTGCTCATGACGCTTTTGCAGAACGGACAGATACTACCTACTTCCAAATCCGTGAAACTATAGAATCTGATTTTATAGATAATTCAGGCAATACAGTTTACAAAATACTAGTAGAAACTTCAGAAGAATCGGGTTCTAATTGGATTTTTGTTAGATATGCGACGCTTCAGCTAGACGACTACAGCTACCATAAAGTGGAAGATGATATAAGAAGAATAAAACTTAGCTTCCCACTCAAGGAGAGTAAGTCATGGGATGCAAACCAAATGAATACTTTGGCATCGCAAAAAGCTAAAATCACTAATTTGGACCAATCGTATAGCATCTCTAAAGACTTAGTATTTTCTAATACTCTGACTATAGATTTGGGTAATGAGATAGATCCGTTTTTTCAGAATGTAGAAAGTGAAGTATATGCCGCAGGTATAGGATTGATAGAAAGAAAACTTATAGACGTAGAAACACAACCCGGAAAATATAAAGATGGCAATGAGTATATACAAACGTATCAGCAGTCGAATTGGTAAAACTGCTTTATTCCTAATTAGCTCTATTTCAAGCTCTTACGCTCAAAGTACGAATGTATTTTACGTACAATTTGATAGCAAAGAAATTATAGGACAGGCAGAAGATCACCTAAGCCCCAAAGCCATTGATAGAAGGGCTAAATATGGGATAAAGCCTACAGAGACCGACTTCCCTGTGAATAGCATTTATGTGGCAGCTGTGCTCAGAGATACTAATATTATCTTCAGATATTCCCTAAAATGGCACAATGCTATTGTGGTTTCTTCTGACGAAAAAAATCTCTCAAAACTAGAAAAGCTACCTTTTGTGAAGCAAGTTAAATATGCTGGCAAAGCCACTAAAATACTAGTAATTGAAGCACCCACTTTTGTGTCGCCAATTCTGAAACTTAAAGAAAGTGATATGACTATCATTACTCTTACAGAAGCGGAATACGGAGCCTCATATGGCCAAAACAATCAAATAGGAGTAATAGAACTGCATCGAAAGGGATTTGACGGTTCGGGTATAGATATAGCGATATTTGACGCAGGCTTTAAAAACCTAAACATCATTCCTGCCTTTGTAAAACATCAAGGAA
>DNBZ01000116.1 GCA_003484585.1 Bacteroidota bacterium
GAAATGAGTGGGAACTACCTCGATTTTATACGAGCAGATACGGCATACAAGTTTATGGGATCGTGGCACTATGTGAGCATACCAGATGGCAAACGCTACGAAGACACAGAACCTAATGAAGATGGAGACGTAATCTGGGCTATAGAAACCATCATAGAAGAGTTGAAAACCAAAAAGTTTAAAATAGTAAAAGATGAAGAATTTGCTATCATGGCATTGGTGCATCTCATAGGAGATCTGCACCAACCGCTGCACGTAGGCTTGGCAGAAGATAGAGGGGGCAATTCTATAAAAGTAGAATGGTTTGGTGAATCTACAAACCTACACCACGTGTGGGATAGTGAGATAGTAGACGACCAGCAACTGAGCTATACCGAGTGGGGAAACCATATAAATAGAGGAGTAGATGCTACTCAAGTAAATACATGGCAAAGTACATCTGTAAGAGATTGGGCACACGAGAGTCAAGATCTACGAGCAGCGTGTTATGACTTTGGTGACTATGTAAATCTAAAATATGATTATTCCTTCAGGCATTTAGCTACTGTAGAGAAGCGACTAGAGCAAGCTGGGGTGCGACTAGCAGGAGTGCTCAATCAGATCTACGGATAGTATTAAAGTTACCCTACTGTAGTATAGGGTGAGGAAAGCAGAACTTGCAATTCTCTTCGATTTTGTCGTTCTTTGGGAAATACAAATGACTAGCAGAATATTTATTATTGGCTTTCTGATACTAGGTTCTTTTGTTTCTTGTGCTCAGATATCCAAGATTGGTTCTGGTGTGTTTAGTAGTGCAGCCTATGGCCCCACCGCTATAGATACCTCTGTAGATGCGTATAGCAGATTTGCATATACATACCCTCAGGCTTCTTTGGATGATTTGCAACACAATGATGACATCACTGCTATTTCGTTTTTTTATAGACCTTTTGTAGATTTGGTTGGTCAGACCTCGGTCAAGATTTACCTAAATAATAGTTCTCAAGCTGACTTTGGGAGTGGCAGCTTAAACTGGAAAACTCAAATCGCTCAGATGACTCTAGTGTACCAAGGTGAGCTGCAGTCTGCTCTTATCCCTGATCAAGAGAAAGTGATTTTCCAATTCAATAAAGTCTCTACTTATTCATTCGATACAGCTAACAGTGCAAATCACTTGCAAGTGTGCATAGAGTATTTACAAGATTCTGCTCAATACAGCAAGGCGAGTTGGTACTACGAGACAGGCTTTTTTGTGCCTGCATTTGTCTCTAATTATGAAACTAAATATGTGACAGGGAACGGCACTCCAGACAGTATCTGTGCCACTAGTAGCATTATTAAACCTACCATGCACGTTCACTACCCTAGAGATAATGAGGATCTCGGGATAGAAGAAATATATACGCTGGGTAAGGTAGCTGTGAGTAATGCGAGTGCTTCAGAAATACGAGTGCTTGTGGCTAATAGAGGTAAAAATACTATTGCCTCAGATACTCTAAATTTAGTGGTATCAGGGGTTAATACTTTTAGTACTTCTATACAAGTAGTAAATCTGGCAGCTAACGAAGAGCGTTGGGTCTCTTTTGACAACTATAAGCCGCTAGAGATAGGGGAGGAAACCCTGACAGTGACTAATACGGATGATAATGCGAACAATAGCAGCTATGCCTTAGTAAGAGAAGTTACTCCGCTAGAGGCTAGCTATGGTAGGCTGGGACAAGGTAATTTAGGAGACTATCAGTTTTCCGATACTACTGTGGATTTTGCCACCCGATATTATACTCCAAGTTTTAAGCAAATAACCGGTGCTAAGTTCAAGTTTAATTCGTCTAGTGTGCCTTACAAGGTATGTATTTGGGCTAAGGATTCGTTTACCGATAAACCAGGTAATTTGATTTATCTTTCTCCTGTAAACCTTACTTCCGTAGGCGTAGTATCTGTAGATATTCCTCAGATTTTCGTAAAGGATGCCTACTACGTTGGTATTAGAGAAATGTCTGCTGTACATACCCGTTTAGAGTATCAGAAACAATCTCCAATTCCCTTGCTCGAACATTTTTTATCTACACCTGCTGGCACTTCTGATTGGGAGCAAATGGAGGTAAATCAAGGCATTGTATTTGATCAATCTATCGATATAGTGACTGCTCATAATTTAGCAGTTACAGATATTTATCTGCCAGGAAATCGAGATACATTTTACTACAGTAAAATAGATTCCTTAGCCATATCTGCCAAAATTGTAAATTTGGGTTTTGCCACGATAAATGAAGTTCTCCTAAGGTGCGACGTGAAAGATAGGTTTGGTAATCTGCTAGCTACATCAGATGATACAGTGAACGTTGCAGTAAATTCAGACACAACCGTGCAATTTACTAAATTTAGTAGAGCATATTTTGGAGATCATTATATTACAATTACGGCTACATCTAGCTTCGAAGAAGTTCCTTATAATAATGAGCTAGAGCGTAAGTTTACCTTGGTGGTAGATAAGGATGCTTCAGCTACTACTATTTTTACTCCAGATTACGGAGATACCTTTTCTATTAATGAATTTGCCTTCTATCCTTTGGTGCGGGTTATTAATATTGGTCGACAAAGTCAGATAGATATTCCCATAAAAATGGAAGTACTCAGGGCAGGTAAAGTGGTCTATGAAGAAACTAAGTATCAATCCTTGTTGCCTCAATTTAGTGCTATAGTATCGTTTGATTCATTTGTGCCATTGGTGCCGGGTGAGCTAGTGGTTAGGTACATTACTTTGTTGCCAGATGACGTGTTCCCCAGGAATGACACTACAGCTACTGGCATCTTTGTAAAGGTAAACTATGACTTAGAAGTGCGGCAAATTCTTAATCCCGCTACAGAAGCTAAGATGGACAAAGCCCAATTATTTGTGCCGCAAGCAGAAGTGGCCAACAATGGTTTGAAAAATGTATCTAATGCTCAGGTTGTTTGCCAAATAAAAGATTTGCAAGGGAACCTAGTATATACAGATTCGAAGATAGTTTCACTGCTGTCTGGGCAAGTTAGCACGCTTACTTTTACTGCTCATTCTATAGATAGTTTAGGTGATTTCACTATTTGTGTAGCTACCTCCTTTCTTGCAGATGAGTTTTCGCTAAACGATGAAAAATGTCAACTCCTTTATATAACGGAACCCAAGAACTTAAAGATTAACTCAGTTCTGTTGCCTGCTAATAATTCATTGGTTGCTAGAAGTGTAGATCCCTTATTTCCTAGTATACAGCTAAATAATATAGGGACGGATAGTATAGAAAATGCACAAGTGAGTATTACTATTCTAAACGAGAGCCAGCAGCAAGTTTACACCGATTCATTGTTAGTGTCACTAGGTGTAGACCTCGTGCAAGATATGCCTTTTAGCAAAGCTCTGGACAGAAGTTTGGCAGGTGTATACACAGTGCGAGTCGTAAACCACTGGGCACTAGAAAATACCCCAAGTCCTAATGATACCCTCATGTCTAGCTATACCGTAGTCCCAAGTAAAGATATTTCCGTATCCTCGATATTAGTACCCCTAGATCAAGATACCGTAGAATTAGGAAGTGCAGTCAATATCAAGGTACGGATTCGAAATTTAGGTGTTTCTGTAGCAGAAGGCGTACAGCTTCGAGTGAGCATTTGTGATGCTAATACAGTTCAAAAGTTTGTAGATACACTCTACTATTCTGGTTTGCAAAGATTAGAGTATATCAACTTGCAGTCTAGCCAATTTTGGACTTCTGATGATACGGGCCAGTATGCCATAAAGTGCGAAGTAGTGTCCCAAGATGATGAGCCTAGTAATGATATAATTGCTACTGTAGTGCGTGTGGTAAAGTATAAAGATATTGCTCTACAGGAAATAGTATTCCCTCCAAATCAACTTGTTTTACAAGCAGGTC
>DNBZ01000314.1:0-1875 GCA_003484585.1 Bacteroidota bacterium
AAGCAATGCGAACAGCGGTAGATTTAGTCTCCGCTGTTTTCGTGCGTTATAAAAGATACAACTAAAACAACAAATTCTAAACCAAATAATGTCAATCGTAAAATCATTCATCTTTAGCTTTTGCTTACTTCTTTCTGTTAGTGCTTTGGCACAAAGAGGTAGCGTGAAAGGTAAAATTTTAGATGCTAGTACTAATGAAGTTTTAACTAGTGCTACTATTACGTCGCCTACATCTAATGGAGGCGGGTACTCAGATTTCGAAGGAAATTTCAACGCCAATTTTGTAGCTGGCAGACACAGCATAGTAATCAAGCTAATGGGCTATGATACTAAAACCATAGACAGTGTGGAAGTAACCGATGGAGGGGAAACAGACTTAGGAACTATCTTAATAGGTACCCAAGCAGAGGAGCAAAAGGGGGTTGTTATTCGAGTTAAAAAATCGACTACTTCGAGCAGTGCATTGATAACCGCTCAAAAGAAATCTGTAAACCTAATGGATGGCACCAGCAAGCAGGCGATGGCACAAGTAGGAGATGGCAATGCGGCTGCTGCTGCAAGTAGAGTGACAGGTGTGAGCGTAGATGGAGGTTATGTTTTTGTACGTGGACTAGGAGATAGATATACTAAAACAGTATTGAATGGTATGGAGCTGCCAGGGCTAGATCCAGATAAGAATACCATACAAATGGACATTTTCCCTATCAACTTAATAGACAATATCGTAGTAATAAAAAGTTTCACTCCCAATCTGGCAGGTGACTTTACAGGTGGTTGGGTAGATGTGCAAACCTCAGATTTTCAAGCGAAAGAAGTATTCGGTGTTGCAGCTTCACTAGGTTACAATCCTGCAATGCATTTCAATAATGCTTATCTTACGCATGGTGGCTCCATTGGAGAAGTATTTTCCGCAGGCAAAGGGAGCCGAAAAATACCTTTTGGCGAAGCCAAGGCAATACCTTTTTCTCAATACACGCAAAGTAATGGTGGAGCACAAAAAGCACAAGACAATGCCAATGCATTTAGTAAAGAGCTAGGAGCTACTCAGCAAATGAGTCTGCTGAATACGTCGTTTAATATCAACTATGGAAACCAAATAAATAAAGACAAGAAAACGTACGGTTATAATCTAGCAGCGGGGTATAGTAATACCTTCGAGTACTTTGACCAAGCTATCTATCAAACCTATATAAAAGATGAAGATAAGTCTGTAAATGAGCTAGTACTTTCTGAGAAAAATAATGGTAGTGTAGGGATAAATGAAGTACTGTGGAGTGCACTAGCTAATGGCTCTTACAAAAAAGGAAAACATAGCGTGAGTTCTACATTATTTCATACGCAAAATGGGGTGAAGAAGACTTCTGAGATAATCTATCAAAATATTGCGAATCCATTTGGGGATGCAGGAGCTCAGTTAGACAAAAGCGTATTGTATTACAATCAAAGAACACTTACTAGCCTATTGGTAGAGCATACGATGAAAAAGGATTCAGGTTGGATGTTTACCACGAAAGTATCGCCGAGTCTCTCGAGCAATAATGAGCCAGATATGCGAATCACTTCCTTGTCTTTTGATGAGAACGAAGTTTACAGGTTTAATATAGGTGCTGGTTCTGAGGTGACTAGACTTTACAGAAGCCTGACCGAATTAAATCTAAATGCGAAATGGGATGCAGAGAGATCCTTTAATTTGGCAAATAAACGTGTAACGAAATTGAAACTGGGAGCAGCTAATAATATCAAGAAGAGAGACTTTGGGGTCTTTCAGTACAACTATTTGCCTGTAGGAAGCTTTAACCTAAACGGTGACCCAAATCAGATTACAGAAGAGTATCTCTTTGATGCCAATACAAAAGAAGGATTCACATTATTTGG
>DNBZ01000314.1:1945-4783 GCA_003484585.1 Bacteroidota bacterium
TATGGAGTAAGAGTAGAAAAAGCAGATATGTTTTACACTGGCGAAAACACTAGTAACTTGTCGTACAGCAATGAAAAAGTACTGGATGAGTTGAATGTGCTGCCAGCCCTTAATCTGCTTTTTAGAGCTACAACAGATATCAATGTAAGATTAGCCGGCACACGTACCTTGGCTAGACCTTCTTTTAAAGAGAAATCACTGGCACAGATTCAAGATCCTATCTCTGGACGTACCTTCATAGGTAACCTAGATCTGAAGCAAACAGAGGTTACTAACCTTGACTTGCGTTTCGAGAAGTTTATGAAAAGAGGAGAGTTAGTATCTATCAGTGGGTTTTATAAAAACTTCACTAACCCGATAGAGATAGTAGTCTATAAACCAGAGACGCCTACTAACTTTACTCCTCGTAATGCAGTAAGTGCTAATGTGTATGGAGCCGAGTTTGAATTGAAAAAATCATTAGATGTGATAGGTTTGAATGATTTCTCAGTAGCGACGAATGTATCCTACATTGTTTCAAAAGTAGAGATGACTGCACAGGAGATACAAGGTAAAACCAATGAACTACGAGATGGACAAACTTTGGGAACTACCAGAGAGATGCAAGGGCAAGCACCGTACATTATCAATTTTGGGTTAAACTACCAAAATAAAGGAGAAGGTCTGAATGCGAATATGTCTTATAACGTGCAAGGTCCTAAGCTAGCTATAGTAGGTATAGGTCGTTTGCCAGATGTGTATACCGAGTCTTTCCATAGCTTAAATTTCAAGGCGAGTTATACGATAATGAAGGAAGATAAAGGGCAGCTAAGCTTCTCAGTAGATAATATATTGGGAGATGACAATCTGCAAGTGTACAGAGGTTTCGAAGCACAGGACCAGATCTTTACACAGCTGCTCCCGCAGCGTACGTTTAAAGTAGGATTTAGCTATAAGATTAAGTAAGCCGAACTAAACCTGTTTAGTTCACAGACTAAAGTGTATTCCCAATCCAGATTTAAGCATAAGATCCCCAACCTTTTTATTGTCGTACCCATCAAACCCATCCGAGTAGTTAAGAATAGTTCCAGTAGAAAGGCTTACCTGAAACTTTTCACTAAGATTAAACATACAACCTAGAGATGCAGAATTATTGTGACAAATGCCATCTGTCATACTAAATAAACCATTATCTTTTACAAAGTATCGTTCTGCTTTATAGAGCGTGAATCCCAATCCCAGCTGACAGTATAAGCGAGCATAGAGTTTATTAGAATTTTGAGATTTAGTAAGATATCTACGATAATATAGATTTAGCATACTTAGCTCTGTTTTTAGATATTGGTTTTCCTTTTGAGAGGTCATTTTACCAGTATTAAGCTCTATGTCCAAACCGCCTTTGTCATTAAGAGGAATCTCTACTAATACTCCATATGCCATATCGAACTTAGTATATTCACCTTTACTTCCATATAAATCTATATCCTCAAACCCATTAAACTGTTGGGTAGTTCCTTCATATAAATCTAATAGATTAGAAGTGACGACACCTACTTTTATAGGTGGGGCTATAGTGCTACGTGCTACACGTGGCTCTTTCTGAGCATAACTAGTGACGCTCAATAGAGCTAAAATCAGCAAGGATGTATATTTTGAAATCATCTTATTTAGTATCATTTTTTTATAATTTGTACGCTTTCATTTATTGTAGAACTAACCACATTTACCGTGTATGGTCCAGCGGCTAGATTGCTAATATCTAATCTATATACTCGCTGATCTGTATTTACCTTAATGAGTTCTACTCCTAATCCGTTAGTTAGGGTGACAATATGTGTGTCCTCTCCATTTTTAAACTCTATAAAAACTAGGCCTGCAGTAGGGTTAGGGTATACAGTTACACGATTTTGTTGTATGACTTCATCCTCTTGGAATGGAATACCAAATTCATAACCCTCACTTATCTCATAACACTTATTCCCATTTCCTGCCAGCACAGTGTATAATCCTAGTTCCATAGCACGATAGAGCTGAGCTCTCTCTCCTTCGATTATAGTTCCATTGCGATACCATTGATATGACTCATATTCTTGATCTACACGTATTTTGTCAGAAGCCACTCGTGTGATAGTTGGAACTGTAGGTGCTTCTAAAACTTGGATGTCAAAAGTGCCGTTAGTCACACAACCCATTGTGTCTATGAAAGTAGCTGTAATAGTATGCGTTCCTACTCCAGCAATCACCGGTTCAAAGCTAATAGCATTACTACCTACTCCTATTCCAGCAAAGGTTATAGAATCTCGGCCTTGAGATAAATTTACTTGCGTAGAATTACCACAATAGGAAAGGTCACTTAATACGAATGGTAAATACTCTTGTATTATCGTCACATCAAATGATGTGATATCTTGATTACCTGAAGCATCTGTTACTACAAAGGTATTGGTAGTAGTACCTATCGGAAATTTACTACCAGAAGATAAACCTGCTATCTGTGCAATAGTAAAGCTGCAATTATCACTTGCAGTTGGTGCACCATACGTATAAAGTGCATCACAATACCCGAGTGTAATATCATTTGGAACTGTAAGTATTACGGGACTAATGGTGTCTAACACAATTATAATTGCTGTAGCAGAGCTACTATTACTATTTACATCTGTAGCAGTAAGTACTACGGTATTGGCACCTACATCATTACAGTCAAAACTGGTAATATCAAGAGACAGNNGCCGCAATTGTCAAACGAGCTATTAACAATATTTGAAGTAGAGATACTTGCGGTACCACTTGCGTTTAAGTATATCGGCAGATTATTGGTTAATACAGTAGGTCTAATAGTGTCCACTACCGTTACTA
>DNBZ01000103.1 GCA_003484585.1 Bacteroidota bacterium
TTTTCTTCCTTCGTATAAATAGCGAGGCAATAGGGTAATTGATCAGCTAAATGCCTTACGAATTCTTGGTCCTCTTCACTCGCCTCACCCCTTAACCTAAAGTTGACGTGTACCAGACAAAATGGAATTTGCAACTCATTAAGCATGTGAGCAGCAAAAACAGAGTCTTTGCCACCACTAATGGCTAGAGCAAGTTGGTCTGAATTATTAAACAGTTTATGCTTTGATATGTATTGATTTAGCTTTTGAAGCACGATGTTTGCTTTACGATTAGCAAAACAAAAGTATTTTTTTGATAAAGTTAAATAAAGGTACTATGATTTGGACATATCAATCCATTTTTAAGATTTTAAAAGATAAAGCGAAGCATTGAAACAGATTTTTACATACATAGTCCTCTTGAGTTCTCTTTTGGCTACAGCTCAAAGTACCATTCGCTCTAACCAGACTAAAATAGAGATACTAAGTGCTAACGAACTAGTTTATAACCAAGAGCGTGGCCGGTACCAAATATGCAGAGGCAATGTTCGTTTCAAGCAAGGAACTATGCTTATGGATTGTGACAGTGCTTATTTCTATGAAGAAATAAATAAGATAGAAGCATTTGGTAAAATATACATACGCCAGAAAGATACGGTAGACCTGTGGGGTGGATACCTAGAATACGATGGCGATACAAGATTAGCAAAAGTGAGCAAAAATGTGCGACTTACAGAGGGAAAAATGAAATTGACTACCGAGCAATTAAACTATGATATGGTTGATAAGATAGGCTACTACACAACAGGTGGCACTACCATAAATGAAGAAGACAAGCTATACAGCAAAAGAGGAACGTATTACTCTAGAACTAAAGAACTGTTCTTTAAGGATTCGGTAAAACTCACTAATCCGGAGTATACTATGGAAAGCGACACGCTGAAGTATAATACTATAACTAAGCTAGCCACTTTTTTAGGGCCTACCTATATACACAGTGAAGAAAACACGATATACTGCCAGAATGGATGGTATAATACCAAGACCAACATCTCTCAGTTCAGCAAAGGAGCGTACATCGAAGGCAAAGAAAACAGACTAGAGGCCGACAGTATGATGTACTATAGAAATACGGGATTAGGCGAAGCGTTTGGCCATATACTGTTCGTAGATACATCAGAAGAAATCACAATTACGGGTCAATATGGAAAGTATGAGCGTTTTGCGAAAACTACGCTAATCACCGGCAATCCCCTGGCTATTAAAAACATAGATGGAGATTCTTTTTATCTGAAAGCGGATACGCTCATTGATTTGGCAGACACTACGCTGAACCAAAAAAGAAGTCTAAGAGCTTTTAGAAAGGTAAAAGTATATAAAAGCGATATGCAGGCCGTGGCAGACTCTATGGTTTATAATTTTTCTGATAGTACAATAGGATTTTATACCGACCCAGTACTTTGGACAGATAGCAATCAAATAACAGGAGATACCATATTGGTATTTAGGGGTTTAGAGGGATTAGAAAAGTTAGAAGCATTTAAAAATGGATTCGTAATAGAGAAAGATGGCAATGGCTTTTACAATCAAATAAAAGGGAAAAGGTTAGATGCTTTCTTCTTAGAGTCACGCCTGAAACGCATAGAGGTGGACGGAAATGGACAGAGCGTTTATTATGCATTAGAGGATAGCACACAGTACTCAGGGGTAAACGATGTGGTATGCGGCAAGATGGCAATACTCATAGACACTACCAATAGAGTGCGGACGATAAATTTTCAGAACAAACCAAAAGCAAGTTTTTATCCTTTAGAAGGGTTTCCTCAAACTAAATCCCGATTGGAGGGTTTTAAATGGAATATAGAATTAAGACCAAGAAGGTCATCTTTTACTAATTGATTACATTTGCACCAATGTCAAGTATAACATTACCAAAATTTAAGTCGGCTTCAGATTTTAGCCGTGAGCTTAGGACTAACGTAGAGAAATACTTTAGAGAATCTAAGATTTCAAAATTTGCAACGCCATCCGTAAAAGTGAAGGCGGCTATCTTGCTAGTTAGTTTTTTCGGAGCTTACTTAGCTATCCTCTTTTTAGGCTTTTCAGCTTGGTCTGTATTGCTCCTATGTTTAATAATGGGATTAGCCAAAGCGGGTATAGGAATGGGTCTGATGCATGATGCAAATCATGGGTCGTTTTCTAAAAATAAAACAGTAAATAAAATCTTTGGTCATACCGCAGATATCTTAGGGGTAAGCTCAAGTAATTGGATTAATCAGCACAATCGTCTTCACCATACATATACCAACATATACAAGCACGATGAAGATGTAGATGGTAAAGGTCTATTCCGTTTTACCAAAGACGCACCTAGAAGAAAAATACATAAATTTCAACATGTATACTGGGCGTTTTTCTATGGCTTACTAACACTAGGTTGGTTTTTTGCCGACTTCACAAAGTACGGTGAGTACAGAAAAAAAGGACTAAACAAGGCCCAAGGAATGCAAATAGTGAAAGAATATGGCGAAATGATATTCTTTAAACTAGTGTTTGTAGCCTATATGATAGTGATTCCTATGGTGTTTTTAGACTTTGCTTTTTGGCAAGTATTAATAGGGGCTTTTGTAGTTGAGTTTGTTGCGGGTTGGATCCTTGCTGTGATTTTTTCGCTAGCACACGTAGTCGACAAATTTGACCTATCAAACCATGATAAGTTTAGTGGTACTTCAGAAGATGAGTGGACTGTTCACCAAATTCATAATACGTTTGATTTCGGAGTGAAAAACAAAGCGTTGACATGGTACTGTGGAGGACTAAATTATCAAGTGATACACCACCTGTTTCCTAATGTTTCTCACGCTCACTATCCTAAACTATACGATATAGTAAAAGAGACTGCTAGCAAGCACGGTATCAACTATCAAGAGTTTACCACATTTAGGGAAGCCTTTGTTTCTCACCTCGTTTTCTTAAGAAAACTGGGAAGTCCTCAGATTGCCTAGGCAGATGTACTAATTACCGCACACTTGCGTTTATAAGTAAGTGTCCTATTCTTCTTGATATTCAGGCATTTGGAACCTATTTTGTATACTAGGTACATTATTTGAATTACATGATACAAATGCTCAGAAATACTACAGTCATACTATTGGTTCTCGCTACATCTTTGGTTTTTGCTCCACCTAGCAGTGAGCAGCACCAGCATAGTGGTACGTGGGCAGAGCTTACTTTTGATTCTCTGAGTGTAGATGAGCGACTCGCTCAGCTCTTTATGATAGAATGCAGACCTACCTATGGTAGCAAACATATAGCCGAAGTAGAGCGTATGATAGCCGAGCACAAAGTGGGCGGGGTAATCTTTTTTAAAGGCGACCCAACTGAGGAAGTAAAACTCACCAATAGATTTCAGGAGATGTCTAAAACTAAAATGCTAGTAGCTATAGATGGTGAATGGGGACTTGCCATGCGACTAGCGAATACTATAGCCTATCCATATCAACTTGGACTTGGCAGCATTCAAAATGAAGAGGTAATCTATGAGATGGGTAAAGAGATAGGCAGACAATGCAAGCGAATGGGAATTCACGTAAACTTTGCTCCAGTTATAGATATTAATAACAATCCTAACAACCCAATAATAAATTTTCGCTCATTTGGTGAAGACCCTGATAATGTATGCAAAAAAGGATGGGCCTATGCAAGTGGGATGCAAGATGCGGGTATAATAGCTTGTGCAAAGCACTTTCCTGGACATGGAGATACAGATGTAGATTCTCATAAGGACTTGCCGGTAATAAACCATTCGATGGAACGATTAAGAGAAGTAGAGTTTCAGCCGTTTCAGTACCTCACTAATCAAGGAGTAAAGAGCGTAATGACAGCTCACCTATTCATACCAGCTATAGACAATCGAAAAAATATAGCAGTAAGCATATCGGATAAAGCAATAAATGGCATTTTAAGAAGAGAAATGGGTTTCACAGGCTTATCCTTTACAGACGCTTTAAATATGCAAGGTGTAGCAAAGTATCACCCAGACGGTGAGCTAGAGTTAATGGCTTTGATGGCAGGAAACGATATTCTGTTATCTCCAAGTGATGTGCCTAAGGCTATTAATCTTATGAAGAAAGCAATGGCAGAAGGTAGATTGAGTGAAGATTATGTGTGGGGCAAAGTTTTAAAAGTGCTCAACTATAAGCACTCCTTGGGGCTGCACGATTTCACCCCAATAAATGAGTATAATGTAGAAGCAGATCTAAATAGCACCTCAGCAAAGCATATAAATTACAAGCTGATAGAGCAAGAGTTATGTTTAGTAAAGGATGACCAAAGAATATTG
>DNBZ01000259.1 GCA_003484585.1 Bacteroidota bacterium
CTAGGTGCAGACGAGGTTACTAAACTTACCAGAACTCCAAAAGCAGAAGTATATGCACAGATAGAAACAGACCTTAGAAATGCAGAAGCAGTGCTAGATTGGAGTGCCGCACAAAAGGGAAGAATAACTAAAGGTGCTTGTTTATCTTTACTAGGTAAAGTATTGCTTTATCAAGACAAATTTACAGAAGCAGCTACCGCACTAGAACGTGTAATAAGCCAAAACCAATACCAACTAATAGACAATTACACAGAGTTATTTTCAGTAGCAAACGAAGGAAACTCTGAAACTGTATTCGACGTGGAATATAGTGGTGCAGAAGGTGGCAGTTATGGCTGTCTAATCTGCTTAGAAGGTAATGCGGCTCCTGGTTTTCACGGGATAAGACAATACAATGGACCTGAGTATGGAGATGGTAATAGCTATAACCTACCTACCGAGAAACTATACAACTCATTTGCAGCTGGCGATATACGCAGAGATGCTAGTGTGCTAGACATAGACGCATTTATCGCGGCACAACCCAACTCAGACAACATCACCTATGCCGTAGGCGGTGGAGGACACACGGGATACTATAATAATAAGTATATAAAACGACAAGGTGAAATAGGTTTACCAGATAATGACTTAACTAGCCCAGTAAATTATCGAGTTATACGTTATGCTGATGTACTATTGATGGCAGCAGAAGCACATAACAGAGCTATGCCAGCAAATGATGCTAAGGCAAGAGAGTATCTGAAACTAGTAAGAGACAGGGTAAATATGCCAGAAATAAACAGTGGAGGTGCACAACTAACGCAAGATATATGGGCAGAAAGACAATATGAGCTTTCTGGCGAAGGACATAGATTCTTTGATTTGGTACGTACAGGTGAAGCAGCTAAAGAGATCCCAGGATTTGTAACTGGTAAGCATGAACTCTTCCCACTACCACAAGTAGAAATAGACCTAGCCGGAGGAAACTGGTCACAAAACGCAAATTATTAACATTTTAAAACAAACAATACAATGAAAAAAACAACATTATTATTTTTATCCCTTGCTCTTATTCTAGGAATATCGAGCTGTAAGGAAGATGAAACACCGACACTTGGAGAAGCACCTACAGAAGCAGATGCAGCATTTACATATGCTCCTACTGCAGCTAATGCAAACATTATTGACTACACCGCGACTAATGCAGGATTCACTTACAGCTGGGATTTTGATAACGGGACAAATGCTGCTACCAAAGAAGCTACTGCTGAATACCCAAACAAAGGAACATACACGGTTACTTTAACAGTATTTAATAGCGGAGGAAGTGCTAGCACATCTCAAGACATAATTATTGCAGATGATGATGCAAGCTTACTAAACAATCCATTGTACACCTTATTAACTGGTGGTACAGCTGGTAGTGGAAGCAGAACTTGGGTTATAGACTCTACTAGACAAGCTCACCTAGGAGTAGGACCAGTAGCTGGTACCTGGCCAGAATGGTGGGATGCTGATCCAGGTATTAAAGCAAATTCAGGATTATATAGTGACAAATATACTTTTACATTGCAAGGTTTTAAATTTGATCAAATCACGAATGGTTCCGTATTTGTAAAAACGGGATCTCAAGATCAATTCCCAGGAGCATACGAAAATTCAGATGATTATACTGCTCCGTTTTCGGATCAGTTAAATGAAAATTGGACTATTGTGGAAGGAGAAGACACAACTATTTCAATTTCCGGGAAAGCATTTTTAGGAATGTACACTGGTGTAAGAGAGTACAAAATAGTAACATTAAGTGAGAATGAACTTACCCTTAGATACGTAGACGCAGCAGATGAAACTACTGCATGGTACTTACGATTAGTGCCTGTAGACTTCCCGGTAGACGGTGGCGGAGGAGGCGGAGGTCAAGACCCTATCAATACAAGCACACTAACGCTACCAATTGATTTTGAAGATGGTAGTGACACCTCTCAATGGGAAGCCTTCGGAGAAAGTACTCTTGCAGTTGTTGATAATCCTCAAACTGGAGGAATAAATTCAAGTAGCAAAGTATTAGAAACTGTGCATGGTAGCGAAACTTGGGCTGGAGTATTTGTTAACCTTAAAGACAAGTTTGATTTCAAGTCTGGCAGTCCAACTATTACGCTTAAAGTATGGGCTCCGGCTACGGGAAATTTCAAAGTAAAAATGGAAAACTTTGCTAAACCAACTGAAAATACTGAAAAGGATATCACTGTAGATACCGCAAATGAGTGGGTAGAAATAAGTGTTGATTTCAGTGATATTGACGCTAGCAAGTTTGATAGACTAGTATTGTTCCCTGGATGGGATGTATCTAATGCAGGGACCTTCTACTTAGACGATATCTCTCAAAAATAAATCTTTCAATCAAACAAAAGAAGGGAGTGCTATCTTAGGATGGGCTCCCTTTTCTAGGTGAAAATACATATGAAAAATAAGCTATTTGCCATAATACTATTCTCTCTTACCGTGTGGGGATGCAAAGATGAAGAGCCTACAGCTAGTTTACTACTGCCTTCCGCTCTTAATCTAGAGATAACTCTATCTCAAAATATAGAAGGACTAGTAGATGTAAAAGCTACAGCTAATGACGAAAACTTCTTTACTATTCGTTTTGAAGATGGAGATAATACAAGAGAAGTAGAGAGTACCGATGGCAAAGCTCAACACCAATATACAAGCAGTGGTTTATATACAATTATTACAAAAGCACATGTTACAACAGCAGACTTTGTACAGCAAGAAGATACCGTCCGAATAACCATAGCATCTACCACGAACACTGATGGAGTACCCCTAAACGGATCTACCTCTCCTATGAATTACGAAGGTTACTCACTGGTATGGAGTGACGAATTTTCTGGCAATTCTCTCAATGAATCTGACTGGAACTATGAACTTGGAACCGGCAATAGTGGCTGGGGAAACAATGAGTTACAATACTACCAGAAAGAAAATACCTCTGTAAACAACGGCTTTCTAACTATAGAGGTAAAACAACAAGCAGCAGGAAGCCAAATGTATACAAGCAGTAGACTCACTACACGCAATAAACAAAGTTTCAAATATGGAAGAATAGACATTAGAGGTGCTATGCCAAAAGGACAAGGACTATGGCCTTCATTTTGGATGCTAGGCACTAGTCATAATTCCGTGGGATGGCCAGATTGTGGTGAGCTAGATATCATGGAAATGGTAGGAGGATCATCCACTGGCAAATCTGATAGAGTTACACACGGAACACTCCATTGGGACAACAATGGACAGTATGCTTCTTATGGTGGCAAAACAACTACTAATAAAAAAGATCTAAATCAAGAATTTCATGTGTACTCAGTGATTTGGGATGAGACAAGTGTAAAATGGTTACTGGATAACAGACAGTTTCACGAGACGGATATTACATCTTCACAAATGTCAGAATTTCATGAAGAGTTTTTTTTCATCTTCAATGTGGCTGTAGGCGGTAACTGGCCAGGAAGCCCCGATGCATCTACGACATTTCCTCAAAAAATGCATGTAGATTATGTGCGAGTTTTTCAAAAATAGGTGTAACCTACTATATATTTGAAACTATACATTTTATTCAAGACAAATTGCAATTAGAGAAAAGTGAATAAACGATACATTAACCTGCTTCTCTTTATATTTCTGCTTGTATCCTGTGCTCAGCACAAACAGGACACTTTAATTTCGAGTTCTCCTGGCACTCATATCACAGTAGATAATCAACTATTCTTTATCAAAGGAATGAACTGGAGCTACTCTCCTATTGGCACCAATTACGCATATAGTCTTTGGGTACAGCCCGAGGAAACCATCAAAATAGCACTAGACCAAGATATGACTAGGCTAAAAAACATAGGTGTAAATACGCTTAGAATATATGCTGGCATTCCTGCTAAGTGGATAGAATACATCTATTACAACTATGGCATCTACACTGTATTAAACCATTCCTTTGGTCGCTACGGTGTTATGCTAGATGGGAATTGGAACCCTACTACTGATTATGGTGATTCGCTCTCTCAAAAGGTATTACTCACAGAAATAGCGGCACTAGCAAAGACGTATAAAGATACACGAGGATTACTCATGTACCTCCTCGGCAATGAGAACAACTATGGCCTATACTGGGAAGGTGGCGAGACGGAAGACATTCCAATAATGGAAAACACCGACCAAAGAGCACACCATTTATATGCTCTTTTCAATAAAGCATCTCTTTTGATTAAAACTGTAGACTCAACACATCAAGTAGCTATCTGCAATGGAGACTTAGGTTTTCTTGATCTCATTGCAACTGAATGTCCAGATGTAGACGTACTTGGTATTAACATATACAGAGGAATCTCATTTGGAGAGGCATTCCAAGAAGTAAAAAAGAAGTACAACAAGCCCGTGATGTTCACCGAGTTTGGGGCAGATGCGTACAACAATAATAAGAAGGAAGAAGATCAATATTCTCAAGCAGAATACTTACTAAACAACTGGAAAGAGATCTATCAAAATGCGGTAGGCCAAGGCAAAAGCGAAAACTGTATAGGAGGATTCACCTTCCAATGGAGCGATGGCTGGTGGAAAACAGGACAAACGATTAATCTAGACAAGCACGACATCACTGCTTCTTGGTCTAACGGTGGATACCAAAATGACTTTATTAAAGGGCAAAATAACATGAATGAGGAATGGTTTGGTATATGTGCTAAAACATTCAATAATTCAGAGGGTACCTATCTTGTGAATCCTAGAGCAGCCTACTATATTCTACAAGAAGTACACAAACTTAATCCTTATCAAAAAGACCTAAGACCAGAGCAACTCAATGCAGCATTTTCTAAAATAAAAGTTAACGAAGCTATAGAAAAAGCTAAAATTCTTCCAAGATAAAAACCAAATACTAAACGATATAAATGGCTACACAATCTGAGCATACGACAGAAGCAAACATTGATATAAAAAGACTTAAAATAGAGGGCGAAAACTTCTATTGCATTTCTAACTACGACAGAATGCGTCCCTTTTTTATGAGCATAGTAAGTGACTCACATCACTGGATGTTTATATCTAGCAATGGAGCATTAAGTGCTGGGCGTAAAAACTCTGAAAACCCACTTTTCCCTTACTATACTGCCGATAAGATAACCGAGTCTTCGGATACTACAGGGAGTAAGTCTATTTTTCAAATACATCAAGATGGCGAGACCAAAGTGTGGGAACCGTTCTCTGAGCGTAATGTTGGTATGAATAATACAACTAGAAACCTATACAAAAATGCAATAGGAAATAAAATAATTTTTGAAGAGATAAACCATGATTTAGGACTCAAATTTAGATATGAGTGGAACTCTAGTAATATTTACGGATTTGTACGTAAATCCTCTTTAGAAAATACTTCCGATAAAAATTTAACAGTAACCATATTAGACGGGATACAAAACATAATGCCAGACGGAGTGAATAGTGACTTACAAAACTCTGCGAGTAATCTGGTAGATGCATATAAACGTAATGAGTTAGATGTAAACTCTGGAATGGGCATCTATGCTCTAAGTGCTATCATAGTAGATAAGGCAGAACCGAGTGAAGCACTCAAAGCAAACGTAGCTTGGTCACTTGGACTAGAAAACCCAACATACTTGGTATCTTCTCTTCAATTAAATAACTTTAGAAAAGGTAAATCAGTAACTCAAGAAGAGGACATAAAAGCAGAAAAAGGAGCATACTTCCTAAGTACTACCCTAGAACTAGCT
This sequence comes from Bacteroidota bacterium, assembly GCA_003484585.1. GTDB lineage: Bacteria > Bacteroidota > Bacteroidia > NS11-12g > UBA9320 > UBA9320. Next base: position 5,769 of record DNBZ01000259.1, read on the forward strand.
CCTGCTACCAAAACAGAATGGACCATAGTAGCAGATGTAAACCAGAGCCAGTCTGCTGTGGTTTCTCTCATGGACTACATCCATAATCAGAAGGACCTGAAATCTCTTATAGACAAGGACATTAACTTAGGTTCTAAGCTTTTGATAGAACTTAACTCGTCTTCTGATGGTATGCAGCTGTCTGCAGATGTATTCCGAGATACGCGTCACTTTGCTAACACATTATTTAATATAATGCGTGGAGGTATTTTTGATTTCAATTACCAAATAGAAAAATGGGATTTAAGTAATTACCTAGCAGCGGCTAATAAAAAAGTATACGCTAGTCATAAGGATCTTCTA
>DNBZ01000213.1 GCA_003484585.1 Bacteroidota bacterium
GCACAACTATTGGGATGCAGAAAATGAATATATCAAAATCATTAATTATCACCTCCCTTTTTTTCTTTTATACTAGTCTATTATTCCCAAGAAATGCATACTCACAGGAAGTAATCACATTTGCGGGTAGCGGATCAAGTGGAAGTGCAAATGGAACAGGAACAGCCGCTACATTTAACAATCCTCAAGGAGCTGTCGTAGATGCCAATGGCAATGTATATATCGCAGATAAATTTAATCATAGTATACGAAAGATAACCACTTCGGGTGTAGTATCTACATTTGCCACGGGGTTCTCTAGACCCAATGGATTAGCCATAGACGCAAGTGGTAATATATATGTAGCAGATGAATGGAACCATAAAATAAAAAAAGTCACTTCAGGAGGAACCGTAACCACATTAGCAGGTAGCAGTCTCGGAATGACAAATGCAACAGGAACAAGTGCACAATTCAATTATCCTAGTGGAGTAGCAGTAGATGCTAGTGGCAATGTTTATGTAGCAGATAAGGATAATCATCGGATTAGAAAAATTACATCTGCGGGTGTGGTAACCACCTTTGCCGGTAGCGGATCAAGTGGCAATGCAAATGGAACAGGAACAGCAGCTACATTCGCTAGTCCTACAGGATTAGCTATAGATGCCAATGATAATATATATGTAACTGATTATTCAAATCATAGTATTAGAAAAATTACTTCATCTAGTGTAGTAACCACACTTGCAGGACCCGTAGGGACTACAGGAACTTGGGGTACTACAAATGGAACGGGTACAAGTGCTCGGTTTAATTATCCTTACCACGTGGTTATAGACAGTGATGAAAATCTATACGTTTCGGACTACAATAATCATAAAATTAGAAAAATTACTTCATCTGGGGTTGTCACTACTTATGCTGGAAGTGGAACGGCAGGAAGTGCAAATGGAATAGGAACAGCTGCTACTTTCGATAACCCTAAGGGGCTAGCTATAGATGCTAACGATAATACATATGTAGCAGACTTCGATAATCATATAATTAGAAAAATTACTCCGCCCCTTCAGCTAGGCAGTGACATAGATGGCGAAGCAGCAGGTGATGAATTTGGTAGTGCTGTGGCAGTATCAGAAGATGGATCAATACTAGCAGTAGGAGCAGCCTATAATGATGGAGGGGGTACAAGTGCTGGCCACGTGCGTGTATATCAGTACGCCAGCAGCAGTTGGTCGCAGTTAGGTGGTGATATAGACGGTGAAACGGCACAGGATAGAAGTGGAACAAGCATTTCACTCTCTGATGACGGTAGTATTTTGGCAATAGGAGCTAGGCTAAATGATGGTGGTGGATCCAATTTTGGTCACGTTCGAGTATATGAGTACGCTAGCAGCAGTTGGTCACAGTTAGGTAGTGATATAGACGGCGAAGCAACGAACGACTATAGCGGGGAGAGTGTTTCTCTTTCTGGAGATGGCACTATTGTCGCTATTAGTGCTACAGATAATGATGGGGGTGGTACAGATGCTGGCCACGTACGTGTATATCAGTACAGCAGCAGTTGGTCGCAGCTAGGTGGTGATATAGACGGTGAAGCAGCTTATGACAAATCAGGAAAAAGTATTTCACTTTCTGATGATGGTACTATTCTAGCAGTTGGGGCATACTATAATGATGGAGGGGGTTCAAATGCTGGCCATGTACGTGTATATAAATATGCTAGTGGCAGTTGGGGGCAGCTAGGTGGTGATATAGACGGTGAAGCAGCGGGCGACTTAAGTGGTTACAGTGTTTCACTTTCTGATGATGGTACTATTCTAGCCGTAGGAGCATATAAGAATGATGGGGGTGGTTCAGATGCTGGCCACGTACGTGTATATAAATATGCTAGTAGCAGTTGGGGGCAGCTAGGTGGTGATATAGACGGTGAAGCAGCGGGCGACTGGAGCGGCTTTGCGGTTTCATTATCAGGTGATGGCACTAAATTAGCCGTAGGAGCACACAATAATGATGGGGGTGGTGCAGATGCAGGCCATGTGCGTTTATATAAATATGCTAGCAGCAGTTGGGCTCAGCTAGGCTATGATGTAGATGGAGAGAGTGCGGGTGACCAGAGCGGTAACAGCGTTGCATTGTCTGGGGATGGTATAACATTAGCTATAGGAGCTCCAAAAAATGATGGGGCAGGTACAGATGCAGGAAGTGTGAGAGTGCATTTTGTGAGTGCTGCATTGCCCGTAGAGTTGATACACTTCACCGCACAAGCAGCAGCCCATACTACAGCAGGGCTTACTTGGGCTACCGCTACAGAGATAGACAATAGTCACTTTGTGGTAGAACGTAGCTATGATGCACGCTCATTTGCAGCTATAGACCGAGTAGAAGGCAATGGCAATAGCAATGAAGTGCTACACTATAACTATACCGATACGCACATAGCCAAAGGAACTAAATTAGTCTATTACCGTCTGCACCAGTTTGATTACAATGGAGCAAGTGAGTACTCGGATGTTCGCATTGTACATTTTGATGAGGCTAAAAATCTAGAAATAGCAGCATACCCTAATCCATTTAGCAAAGAAGTCACCTTGAGTGCGAATACTAACGAAGAACACAGCGTAGTGGTTACAGATATTAATGGGGTCACGCTACTAAACCTTGAAAATGGAGACAGAAGCAGTCATAAACTAGACTTGAAAAGTTGGGCGTCTGGCATATACTTCATCAGTGTAACATCTAAGCAAGGCACCAAGCACCTTAAGATCGTAAAGAAGTAATCGCTAACCTTTTGACTAGTTTATTGGTCTCAAGGTTAGATAAGTGGCTCGGAACCTGAGGCTGTTAAAAAAGTGTTCTTGCTTAACCGCCTTGCAAATACGGCAAGTTTGCTTTTATGAAAGCACAAAACTATATTTGCCTAACGAACGTTAGTTCGTAGCAGAGCAATGACAGAACGCAAAAAAGAAATACTAGCCCTATCCCAAAGCGTCCTTAAAGAAAAAGGATATGCTGCCACGTCAGTTCGTGACATTGCCAAGGCGTTAGATATGGAACCTGCTAGTCTTTATAGTCATTTTAAAAGCAAAGAAGATATTCTAAAGATTACCTGTTTTGAAATGGCAGATAAGTTTGAACTTGCTGTGAAAGAGGTGAATGATATCTACTTCAATGCTGAAGAAAAGCTTCGTATGGCTATAAAGCTTCACGTAGAGATACTAACCCAAAACCTAGACTCTGCTCTTATTTTTATCCGTGACTGGAGAAACCTTACAGGCACATCACTGACACAGTTTACTGCTAAAAGGAATGTGTACGAAGAAGGTTTTAGAGAAATAGTACAAACGGGTATAGACGAAGGCATTTTTAACGAGACAGACAAAAAATTTGCTGCTCTTACGATACTAAGCAGTGTGAACTGGATAGTAGAGTGGTATAAGCCAGACGGCAATTTGAATGCCGAACAAATAGCAGAAAAATTGAGCAATTTTATACTTTCTGGTTTAAAGAAAGACATTAACAAATAGAACATTAACAACTAGTAATAACGATATGTACGGAAACGCTTATATAGACCCAAACGAAAAATTCGAACAACAGGAAGAAACTCCAGAACTTTTAGCTGCTTTTCAAGCACGAATAGATGCTGGAGATAAGATAGAACCACAAGATTGGATGCCAGCGATGTATCGTAAGCAGCTCATCAGAATGATAGAGCAACACGCTCACTCCGAGATCATAGGTTCTCTTCCTGAGGGAACTTGGATTACTCGTGCACCTGGCTTCAGACGTAAACTAGCACTAATGGCTAAGGTACAAGACGAAGTAGGCCACGCACAGTTACTCTACTCTGCAGCTGAGACATTAGGCAAAAGCCGTGAGGACATGATGAATGACCTTATTACAGGTAAGTCTAAGTATTCTAATATATTCAACTACCCTGCTCTTACATGGGCAGACAGTGCTGTAATCGCTTGGCTAGTAGATGCCGGTGCTATCGTAAACCAACTAGCCAATAGTAAGGGATCCTACGGACCATACTGCAGAGCTCTAGAGCGTATCTGCTACGAGGAATCTTTTCACCTAAAGTACGGACACGACAATGTAGTGCACCTTGCTACGGGCACTAAGAAACAACGAGAAATGGTACAAGCTGCTATGACTAGATGGTGGCCACCACTAATGCACTTTTTTGGACCAAGCGATAAAGCATCTGTACATTCCGAAACGCTTATGGGTTGGAAAGTAAAAATGGCAACAAACGATGCTATGCGTCAGCAGTTTATGGACATGTACATACCAAAAATATGGGACTTAGGCCTTACTCTTCCAGATCCTCTACTTAAGAAAAACCAAGAAACAGGTCAGTGGGATTATACAGAACCAGACTGGGAAGAGTTTAAAAGAGTAATAAACGGTGATGGTCCTTGCAATGCAGAAAGACTAGCCGTACGTCGAATGGCAGAGGAAAACGGAAGATGGGTAGCACGTGCTATTAATAACGAAGAAGCTGAGCTTGTGAGACCATTTGCCTAATGCCCCAAAGTATAATATAGTGCTCAACATTATTCAATCAGTGAAGTAAATTTCACCTTTCTGTTTGCCTTTAATGTTTTATTTGTTGAATTTTGATAATTAAATATTTGTTATGAGATTACATACCACACTTACCCTATGGACATTATTCTCGTTTACCGCGTTAGCTCAAAATATTCCTTCGGGGAGTTTTGATACTTGGACTGATTTTGAAATTATTCAGCCCGAAAGTTGGCTTTTCTCAGGAAATGCCGAAAGAACCACTGATGCTAGCAACGGGCAGTATGCTGTAAAGCTTGAAAACAAAGCTGGTCAAGAAGTAGAGGTTGGTGTACTATCCAATACTATAATAACCGCTGGGTTTACTGGAGGTGAGGCCTACTCAGACGGGCCTCTTGTTATGAGATTTGATGTTAAGTATGACATTTATCCGGGCGATGCTGCAAGAGTTTATGCAGTATTCCAGAAAAACGGTCAAGCAATTGGCTTAGTGGATGCAGAAATAACAGGCTCATCTGCAGACACCTTTGCAACCTACAAAATTCCGATACAATGGTATGTTTCCACTTTACCTGATAGCGTTATTGTTATGGTGGTTTCTAATGACTTTGATAATGAGTCTGTACTAGGTGATGGATACATTATCGTAGACAACATTGTACTAGAAACCTTTAGTGACCCAGATGATCAGTTGATTAATACCGATTTTGAAAATTGGGAAATTGAAAAAATAAGTCATCCAGAAAGTTGGTATACCACAGACATTTTCTTAAAACAGGCTATTGGGGCTTTTGTTGAAGCAGAATCAGTAGTAAAAACTACAGATTCGAAAACCGGCAATGCCATCTTACTTCAAAACCAAGTGCTCAATGGAGAGATTTTTCCTGGAGTCGCACTTACTGGGAATGCTCTAGGAGAAGATCCACGACCTTCCTTTCCCGTTGCCAAAAAATGGAAGTTCATAGACGGATACTATAAATTTGATAAGGAAGAAACAGATGAGGCCCACGTACTTACCATTCATTACAAAGAGGGTATCCCCATAGGAAGTTCTGAGTTTATAATTACAAACAGTGTTTCAGAATATACTTACTTCTCTTCATCCATTACTTTTGAAGGTGGCGAGATTCCGGATAGTGCTACCGTAGCCATCTCTACCATCGATTTAGATGGTGATGCTACAGGCAGCACCACCAAGTTATGGATTGACGATATCAGGTTTACTGATAATCTAGCAAGTGTAGAAAGAAGAGACATGGCGATACGTTTATATCCAAACCCTGTTTTGAACTACGTACATATTAGGGATCTTACTCCAAATAGTAATATACAGATACTAAATAATCTTGGCCTAATTCTTCTTGAAACTAGTGATAATCAAATTGATGTTTCACAATTACCTCAAGGTTCATATATCATTCAAATATCGGATGAAGATTCGTTTCGTACAGCTAAATTCCTAAAACAATGAGAATATTTATACTTTCTATAACTGCTTGTATTAGCTTATCTATATTGGGTCAAACCATTCCAAATGGAGATTTTGAGTCTTGGGAGACACGCGATCATTATCAGCTAAATGGTTGGTACTCGCCTACCAACAAAAACGTGGAACGTACAAGCGATTCCAAAACGGGTAACTACGCTCTAAAACTCACAAATACGTATAGCCCCACTTCTAATGGGACTAGGGCCTACGTAACAAGTATTAATTATAGTAATAGACAAGAATTAGATGGATTTGCTATTTCTGGGGAGCCTCTTAGCATGGTTTTTTGGAGTAAACACGATTTAGCTTTAGGTGACACAGCAAGAGCTTACGTCATTTTTAGAGAAAACGGCTCATATCGCGGCAAAGTAGATTTTAGGTTTTCCGGCTCTACCAACGGTGAATTTGTAAAATATAGTGTGCCCATAGAATGGAGTGGAGTGCGTACTCCAGATACTGCTTGGGTCTATTTGTATTCTTATATTAA
>DNBZ01000353.1 GCA_003484585.1 Bacteroidota bacterium
TACTTCTTCTAATTGAGCATCGGTTTTTACACCTGCTAGTTGCTCCTTTATTATACTAGAAACTTCGTCTGGTCTTATTGCAGCCATTTTCTTGTTTAATTATAAATTAATTGTTTTCTAATTTCTCTAAGTTCTTTTGACACACTTTTATCTAAAAGTCTGTCTTCGTGCTTAACTATCACACCTCCTATTATAGACGGATCTACAACGTTGTTAAGCTCTATGTCTTTAATGCTAAGTAAACTACTTACGTATGTTTTCATTTTACCCATAGGATCTTCAGACAGTGGAGTAGCCGAAACTACTGTCGCACTAGCTATACCTTTTATCTCGTTATACGTAGATATGTATTGGCTGGCAACGTTTGGCAACTCATTCTCTCTTCTTTTATCTGTTAGGTAAGCAATAAACTCCTGAGTAGTCGTATCTGTACCAGAGAATACTCTGTTTAATACGGCTATTTTGTCTTTTGACTTAACTATTGGATTTTTAAGAAGATTGCGTAAATCCTGTGACTCTGCACAGATAGCTGCTACCATTTCCATATCTTCCTTTATAGCATCTAGCTTACCACTGGTGGTAGCCATATCTATAAGCGATTTTGAATATCGTGATGCGATTCTGCTAGTTGACATAAATAAAATTTAGTTGCTTTGAGCTTGTTTCAAGTGTTCAGCTACTAGGGCTTCTTGTGCACCTTTATCGCTTAGTTCTTTTCTAATAACTCTTTCAGCTATCTCTAGCGAAATTTCCCCAACCTGTTTTTTAATTTCAGATAGTGCCTGATTTTTCTCCTTTTCTATTTCACCTCGAGCAGTAGATATAAGTCTATTGCCTTCTTCAGATGCTGTCAATTTAGCGTCGGCCAAGATTTTTTCTTTCATCTCTTTAGCTTCTTTCAAAATCTGCTCACGTTCTAAACGTGCTTCAGCAAGTAGTTTCTCATTATCTGCTTTAAGCTCGCTCATTTGAGCTTTAGCTTCTTCAGCAGATTTCAGTGAACGCTCGATGAAATCCTCTCGGTCTTTAAGTGCCTTCAATATACCGCTCCATGCAAACTTCTTTAAAAGAACAAGCACGATAATGAATGCCAACGACATCCAAAACAGTAAACCAATACTTGGTGTAAGTAATTCCATAATTTTTTAAATATTAAGTGGGTAAGACTAGCTCACCCACAAATTTATTTATTTTAATTATTAAGCTACCTTAAGTGCGATCAAAAGACAAACGATGATACCAAAGAATGCAGCACCCTCTACAAGTGCAGCTGCTACGATCATGTTTGTTCTAATGTCCCCAGTAGACTCTGGCTGACGAGCCATAGACTCTAAAGCAGAACCACCGATTCTTCCAATACCAATACCTGCACCAATAGCTGCAATTCCTGCTCCGATACCTGCTCCTGCGTATGCAGTTGATAAATCTAATAAAATTGTTAAAAGTTCCATTTTTCTAAATTGTTACTTGTTTTTATGTATGTAAATTCTAATTATAAACGTATTAATGTGCGTGGTCATGTTCCTCTACTGCAGAACCGAAGTACAGTGCAGAAAGAAGCGTGAACACATATGCCTGCAAAACAGCTACCAGTAGCTCTATACAAAACATGAATATGGAAAATGCAACAGAAAGAATCGAAACTCCGAAACCTGCTCCTGCTCCATACAGGTTATTAAATATAAATATCAAACTTACAAAAGAAAGAATGATAATGTGACCTGCTGTAATATTTGCGAACAAACGCAGTGTAAGTACTATTGGCTTAGAAACAAATCCAATAAACTCGATAATGAACATTAATGGGAATGGCACTTTAAGCCACCAAGGCACTCCTGGAGTCCATAATATGTGCATCCAATAAGCTTTGTTTCCATTTTTTATGGTAATGAAAAATGTAAATAGTGCCATAACAAGTGCTACAGCAATATTGCCTGTCACGTTAAAACCTCCTATGAATGGAATAAGACCTAGCATATTTCCAATCCATATAAAAAAGAATATGGTTAGAAGAAAAGGTAAAAATTTCTCGTATCTCTTACCTATAGATGGTTTAGCTATTTCATCTCTTACAAAAACAATCAAAGGCTCCATTACAGATTGAATTCCCTTTGGTGCTTGACCTTCTCTTATCTTGTATCCTTTTGCCGCTTTTATAAATAGAAATAACATAAGAGCAATAGTTAAGAATAATCCAAATACCGTTTTGGTAATTGAAAAGTCAATAGGCATTGCTGCCTCTATGTGACCATGAGTATCTCTTACAACCTCAGCATCTCCCACAAAATAAATTTTCTCATGCTCCATAAAGTAACCATTGTAAGGCTCTCCGTGAGACAGCTTAGATGAACTAAACATTTCCAAGCCTTGTTCACTTGAATAGAGAATTATCGGCAGTGGAATATGAATTGGTCCAATATGGATTTCGTGATTATCCATCACGTGATGCATTATCACATCACCGGCATTAAATGCCACTTTTTCCTCTCCATTTTCTGACCCATGAGCTGCTGAAGCAGAAATGGTAGTCATAAAAAGTGCAATTAGGACAAAAAATACAGTCCGAATATCTTTTCTAATCATCTGAATATTAAGGTGTTGCGTTATCAACTTTGGTCTCTTTTTCGGGTCGCAATTTAGACACTAATTGGTATATTTCAAATATTGTATAAAATAAATATAAAATTAAATAGTAGACTACAAACTCATTAGATTTCAAGTCGCTTATCATCAGATATATAGCAAGAAAAACAACACATAAAAGCATACGAATACCGATGGATCCCATGACGCCTGCAAAAAATCGAGAATTGGATTTGCTTAGCACAGCTTTCTGTGACTTCCATCCTATTACTATCCCTAAGACAAAATAGTAGCTGAGCGAAGCCCAAAACCACATATCTTCTCCTGGCTCGAAAGTATACAAATAGCCTGCTGTAAGTACTAATAGTATAACCGTAAGTAGAATTAGTTTTAAGTAAAATTTCATTATTTATTTTAGTTTCGTTATGAGGAGATACATGGTACTAAACACGGATAAGAAAATACTTATCAATAGGTACAAGTTCCCCGATTGGAAATACGCATCTAGCCATAGACCCGATAGTATAAGTACTACAGTCAAAGCTACTAGCTGAAAGCCTATACCAGCATACTTCAATGAATTATTATGCGGTTGCCGAGGCGACACTTCCTTTGCTTATATCTTTAGATATTGATACGGCATTGCCCATGGTACAAGACCCATTGAACTCTCCTCCATTTTCTACTACTATTTTTGACGTATTGATGTCTCCTTCTATTTTACCTGTACTTTTCACTAGTAACAAGTCGCTAACTTTTACATCACCTTCCACAGTCCCGCTGATATCACAAGACTTAGCTGCGATAGTGCCAACTATTCTACCTGTCACACCTAGCACACACTTACTCTCAGTATTAACGTTACCATGTACTTCCCCATCTATACGCAGATCTCCGTTAGACGTTAGGTCGCCTGTTATCACTGTGCCTTCCCCTAACACATTAATAGCTCCAGTTCCGATTACATTCGTTTTTTCTTTTTTACCAATCATTTTCTACTATTCCTTTTAATTACGACTATCTCTTATCAAAAATTTATATAACTCATAGGGTTTACAGCTACTCCGCTCTTCCACAGTTCAAAATGAAGATGAGGTCCAGATGTGAGTTCGCCAGTATTACCTACTAAAGCTACTGCGTCTCCTGCTTGCACAAAAGTACCTACTTTTTTAAGAAGTGCTGCGTTGTGTTTATATACAGACAAAAAATCGTTCGGGTGTTGTATTATAAGTGTCTGGCCACCTCCTGTAGTCCAAGAGCTAAAAATAACCGTTCCTTTCTGTATAGATTTGATTACTGACTTGCTTGGAGCTACTATATCCACAGCAAGATGTTTCCTGTCTACATTAAAGGTATCGCTAACTACTCCCTTTATAGGAACGAAAAAATTATAGTTAGCAGGATTAGCCCCTACGTGCTTTAAAGCTACAGTGGCACTGCTATTTGTTTGCCCATTTGCAACCTCTGGTACAGCTGGGGCCTCAATTATAACATCCGGCGAGTTTTCAGTCATGGACACATTTATGTCTTCACCCGCTAGCACCTTACCCAGCACTTCTGATTGTAAGCGAATTTGTTTCATCGCATTATCCAATGAGTCAATCTTCTGTATCATTTCGTACTGTTCTATACTGCTGTACTTAGCACTCTTAGTAGGGAAAATATAGTTTAATGGAGTGTATGCTAGCAGTAAATAGATGATGGCCCCAAACAAAAATAAACCAACTGATAAGCCTATTAGCAAGTTCCACGGGGTCAAAACTATAGACACTTTTTCTTCTAGATTTTCATCTTGTCTAATTATTAATCTATAGCGATTTTTAAACTTGGTTGATATGTTTTTTATGAAACTCCCCAACTTTTATCAATGATTACGGCTGAATTGAAATATTTTTGCTCCTATTGGAGTTAAATGAGTGCAAATTTAATAGGAATATCAGATTGAGAACAACTAAATATATAGCAATTATTTTGCTGCTAAGCTGCACTATACAAGCATCTGCACAGAAAAATGAGGATAAATGGTTAAAACGAAATTGGAACGACATGATTGCTCGCTTCAATATCTACTTTAATGCTACCCAGAAACTGCTTACCGCAGAAGATAATCTTGCGAGTAAACAGAAAGATAACTTTAACGAATTTATAGACCTCTTCCCTTATGGTGCAGAAGAAGATGCAAAGGCTATAAGGCCTGCTATGGAGGAAACTATGAAAAAAGCATCTAAAGTGATTCAGAAAAAACCGCGTAGTAAGTGGGTAGATGACTCCTACTTTATAATAGGCCAAACTCAGTTTTTTAGTGGCGACTATTTTGCGGCAAGGGAAACTTTCCAATTTATAAATGCCAACTACCCTGACCCAAGGATACAAGCTATGAGCCAACTATGGGTAATGAAAACCTATATACAGCAAGAAAAATACGATGATGGGGAGGCGATATTTGGCTTATTGCAAAAAAATAAATACAACGGAAAGGACTTTGAAACCCAGCTAAACCTAGCAGCCGGAGACCTTATGGTAAAACAGGACAAACATGCATTAGCCATAAAATTGCTTACAAAAGGACTGAATAATCTAAGAGATAGAACCTTAAAATATAGAACCTACTTTATATTAGGGCAACTATACCTAGATGGCAAAGAGTACGCTAATGCGAATGAAAATTTCATCAAAGTACTTAAATTAAATGCTCCATATGAGTACGTGTTTCAGGCAAATTTAGGTATGGCAAAATCTACTGCAGAAAGCGGTGGGCAAGGATCTCAGAAGACTTCTAAGTTTCTGAAACGAATGCTGGATGATGATAAAAACCTGGAGTACTTTGATCAAATATACTTTGAACTAGCTAAGCTTGAGTTTAATAACAACAACGAAAAACTAGGGCTGGAGTACATGAAAAAATCTGCAGTCAGTGCTTCTAATAACTCAGAGCAGCAGACTAGAACTTATCTGTTTTTGGCTGACTACTTTTTTGGCAAGCGAGATTACACCAAGGCCCAAGCATATTACGACAGTACGGTAGCCATTATTCCATCAGAGTTTGAAAATGCAGATAAAATAAAAGCAAAACACAGTGTACTATCTAAACTCATAGAGAATATAGAAACTATCCGTACTCAAGATAGCTTACTGGCTCTCAGTAGATTAGATAGAGATGTGCTCGATAGGAAAATAAATAAATACATAGAAATAGAAGCAGAACGAGAGCGACTAGCCAAAGAAGCAGAGGAAATACAAAAGGAACAAGATCGACTAAGCAATACAAATGCTAGAGGTAATCCTCTGAATGCTCCAGCTAGTGCAGGAGGTACATTCTATTTTTACAATACTGCGGCAGTAGCTAGAGGTAACAATGATTTTCAGCGAACTTGGGGCAAAAGACCCTTGAGCGATTTTTGGCGTTTTATAAACAAGAGCGTGATGGAAGATGCCATAAGCAGTGATGAGAACAAAACAGATGAGAAACCTGTCGCAGACCCAGATACTTATGTAAGCTCACAAGACGAGGAGCAAAGCAAGGTATTAGAAAATATAGATGATAGTAAGGTGAAGTACTACAAGGACATCCCTTTTAGTGCTACAGCACAGCTAGTCGCTAAAAGAAAGATACAAGCGGCCTACTTGGGAATAGGAAAAGTATACTTTGATGATTTGAAAGAATACCTTAAAACCAAAGAAAATCTGAGTACTCTGCTAGTAAAATACCCCACTACCGTGCATAAGCCAGAAGCTTTATTTTATCTTTCTAAAAGTGAAACAGAACTTGGCAATAATGAAGATGCTGCTTCGTATGCCAAACAAGTAGCCGATGAGTTTCCAGAGTCAGTTTACAATGGAGTGCTTAATGCCAAAGAGATACAAGAAGACGATAGCGACAAGGAAGTAATTAAAATATACAGTGATATGTATACTGCATACACTGCAGGTAAATACAAAGAAGTAATAGCATTTAAAAAGAAAATAGATCAAGAATATGCAGGCAATTCCATACAAGCTAAGATAGATTATCTATTTGCCCTCACTATAGGTAAAACGGAAGGTAAAGAGGCATATATAAAAGAACTAGAAATTTTAAAGGAAGCATATACTGGCACAGAAATAGGTGAAATGGCTGCATTCACCCTACGACTGTTACAAGTAGCAGAAGTAGAGCAAGCAGGTCCATTAGAGCAACTGGCTCCAAATACACCCAGCATATACAAAGTGGAAGAATCTGCGACATACTACCAAGTGATAACAGGTATAACCAAGGATGAGAATAAAGTACAGATACAGCTAGATGATTATAATCTAAACTTGTACAGTTCTAAAAACTTGAGATCTAGCTCATTAGTACTTGGTACTCGTCATATGTTTTATATCAAACAATTTAGTACTCAAAAAGAAGCTCTTGAATACCATAACGATTTGAATTCTAGCCTTGACTTCTTGAAAAGTGTCGGACTTACAGATGTAAAAATATACGCTATTTCTGAAGCTAATTTTAAAATATTGGTAAAGACCAAAGAAGAAAACCAATATGTAGCTTTCTTCAATAATCAAATAAACTAAAGATGTCAAAACTTAATATAAGTAACACCACTGCCAGTAAATGGACCAAAAGACTATGGAAGTGGTTTGCGTATTCCTTCTTACTTGCTATCCTATTTTTTGCTAGTATTAAATTTGGCCTATGGGGTAAATTGCCGGACACTTCTGAGCTAGAAAATCCAAAAACTAAACTCGCGTCTGAAGTATATTCTGGCGATTCCAAAGTGCTAGGCAAAATGTTTTATCAAGAGGATAGAACCAATAGTGAATATGCCGACATACCGCAACACCTCAAAGACGCCTTGATAGCAACAGAGGATGAACGATTCTACGGGCACAGCGGAATAGATGCTAGAGCCCTTGCAAGAGCAATTGCCAAATTAGGAAAAGATGGAGGAGGCAGTACCATTACTCAGCAACTAGCCAAAAATCTCTTTCACAGAGAGGAGGTAAATAAAAGCAATAGAATAATACAGAAACTTAAAGAATGGATTTTAGCATCGGAGATTGAGAAAAGGTACACTAAGGATGAAATTATCTTAATGTACTTCAACACAGTGCCTTACGGTAATAGTTTCGGAATAAAATCTGCAGCCAAAACCTATTTTAACAAGAAAACTATAGATCTTAAAATAGAAGAAGCAGCCGTCTTAGTGGGAATGCTCAAAGCTAATACCTACTTCAACCCAGTGCGTAATCCACAAAATGCAACTTTACGTCGTAGTGTGGTACTCAAACAAATGATGAAGAATGACTTCATAACGCAACAAGCATATGATAGTTTACGGGTTTTGCCACTAGTAACAGACCATCATTTTGTAGATCACAATACGGGCATGGCTACCTACTTCCGCTCATATCTTAATAAGTGGATGAAAGCTTGGACCCGAAAATACGAGGCTGAAACTGGAGTGAAATACAACATATACGACGATGGCCTTAAAATATATACTACAATAGACTCTAAGCTACAGGAGTACGCTGAAATGGCTGTAAATAAGCACATGGCCAAGCTTCAAGATCAGTTTTGGAGTGAAACCAAACGTAGAAATAAAGACCCTTGGTATAGCGAAGACGAAAGAGGAGACATGGTCTATGATCCCGAATATCCTAATAGAATGATAAGAGGTACAGAACGATACAGGCACCTCAAAAAACAGTTCAAATCAAATAAAGACTCCATAGAATACTACTTGAATAAACCAGTGAGCATGAAACTCTTCAGCTGGAAAGGAGATATAGATACCATACTAAGCCCTATGGATTCGCTCAAGTACACAAAGCAAATTCT
>DNBZ01000011.1 GCA_003484585.1 Bacteroidota bacterium
TGTACTATCTGCAATACTAACAAGCTTATTATTGATAATTGATAACGATGACGCACCTCTTGGGCTGTACCAATCTGCTATGTTCACTACAGTATATTGAGCATCCCCAAAATGCCATGGCACATTAAGCTGCACATCTTGAGTTGCCCACGCTTCTAGTAACTCGTCATATGCGGCTGTGGTTAGGGCGTTGTTTGATCGGTTCAGAAAGTCTGTTGCGTTAGTTACACTTGATACATCAAAATGTTTTATATCTAAATCTGTAAGATTTGTGTTGTAAAACATCAACTGCATAGTCGTTACGCTTGACGTATCAAAACTACTCACATCTAACGTTGTTAAGTTTGGGCAAGCGTAAAACATTAAAGCCGTTTGGGTGACGTTTGAAGTATCGAAGCTGCTTAAATCTAACGTTGTTAGGCTGGAGCAGTTCTGAAACATATTACCAAGACTAGTTACATTGGAGGTATCAAAATTAGTTAAATCTACAGATGTTAAACTTGTACAGGAGCGGAACATTAATTGGGCATAAGTGTTATTAGTAGTATTTGCTGTGCCTGTGCTAAACGATGTTAAATTTGTACAGCCTTGGAACCCTGCGTATAGCATAAGCCACCCGACATCACCTAAATCAACCACTTCATCAACAAGTGCTGCGCTAGTTGCATCATTGACAAACCGAATGTTTGGAAACGTGCCGTCAATTGTTATTGTATGCTGACCCGCTGTAGTAAAGGAGTGCGTTAAATTTGAATCATTGTACGCTGTGACAGTTTGTGAACCCGTCCCGTCACCGTAGTCAACTGTTGCGTTAAATGCGCCATAGAAGTGGCATGGTATGGTGAATGTCTGCGGTGATGTTGTAGTAGTTATTTTAAATATAAATGACATTATATATCACCCTCTAATTCTTCTGGCTCTGGCTCTGGAAATGCTTCTAAGAACTCTGCTTCTGTTGTGTATATAATTAGTTCTTTATCATCTGAAAAAGAGACTTCCAACCCTTCACTGACTGCAACTGGGTTGCCACCGATTGAATAATACCCTGCTAATTTAGTTATCATGCTGCACCTCCATCAGTAATAATCCAACCCTTACTTGAGACAAGATACTGCCGAGCGTTAGCGTTATCTGGGAAAGTATTGTTTTCGAGTAGCTCTGTGCTGTACGTGTAATTCGCAGCGGCTGGGCTGTTGTCGAGTCTAAACGTTGTTACAACATCGCTAGCGCCTGATTTGTCTGTGAATTTGGCGTTGGCTATTATGCCTTCGAAGAAGTTAGAGGCTGCAATAGTGCTTCCCACGCGAGAAAGGCCGCCCGCTGAATTTGTATTAATGGGAGATGTTGAAATTTGGACCCCGTCATAGGATAAAAACTCGTTGGATGCAACTCTAGTTATTTTTATATTGTGTAGTTTTCCGTCAAATGGCGTTGTTAGTGCTACAGCCCTTGTAGCCCCTCCAATACTATACTCTAACTGTGACGCACCATTTACCTCTATTGTGTCAATAGTGCCAGCCAAAATCATTTGTCGAGCAACTGTATTACTAGCAAAATCCACCTCAATCTCAAAATCCCCAGTAAATGCAATAGGCTCTGCAATCTCATAATAAGCATTTGCAATCGGGTCTAGGTCTATGAATACCCTACCCCCAATCTTTTTGTAAAACCACTCATACATACAATCCATTAAAGCCTTCATTTTAGAACCCCTTTCTTATATGTACCTTTATGTAAACTACTATTTGTTGTCATAATACTTCCCATTACCATTTAGTTTTATTAGCCCAATAAGCTGCACTCATCTTGCCTTTAGCTATATTCTTGGCATGACGGGCTTTAAATGATTTGCGTTTAGCTTTCATCTTATCTCCTTCACCAGCCTTAGCCTTTCCTGCTGTAGATGCACCTTGCTCTCCAAATCGGATAGTCTTAATTTTATCTCCGACCTTTGCTACAACTACATGGCTCTTAGTAGGATGACTAGGAGTCTTCTTAGGCTTATTGAAACCTGATACTCCTGCTCTACTTAATCTAGAATCTTTATCTGACATGTTACTTCCTCTTGCCTTTACGCTTCATTCCAGCGTAGCTCCCGTTGTCTGCTCTGTTAGCAGTCTTAGAACGTACCCTAGTATTACTTTCTTCTTTACTGCCACCGTTACGTAGAGGCTTCTTGTGGTCTATATCCTTACCATCACCTTTAGAAACCTTACCTTTCTTTATAGCTTGGTTACGAGCTTTGTTCCTAGCTGCACGTTCTTTCTTGGCTTTATCTGTAGAATTATAAGCTCTCTGTTGCTTACTTCTCGCAGATGCAGTAGATGATGTTTCCCCTTTCTTTGGCATAATTTCCTCTTAATATGTCATTCATCGTATAATATAGACCGTTCATCGCATTTATGCTTGACAGCTTTTCAAATATCCAGTACTTTATAAAGATAATCCATAAGTAATTATATAGATATTAACTACGCATCCTTACTAATTTAAAACAAGCTCTTGTCCTATGTAGATTTTATTAACATCTTCAATTCCATTTAACTCTGCTAATGCTTCAACTGTTGTATTGTTATCTTTAGCTATCTGACTTAAAGAATCTCCAGACTTAACCTTCAAAGTAGCAGTCTCTTTAATAGGCTCTGGCTCTTGTGCTACAGCAGTTTCTTTAATAGGTTCTACTGTTTCAGCAGCCTTTGCTTTCCTCTGCTTTATTCTACCTTTGTTCTTAGACTCGTATTCTTCTAGCGTTGGAAGTTTATTTAGCTGCTCTATAGATAACCCTAAAGTTTCAGCAGTGCCTACTTTTGCTCTTACTGATGCTCCCTCCCCCTCTGTTGATCCAAACGCCTCCGCAAATAAATGTGCAATTCCGTACTTGCTTATATCAGGATTAGTTACAGCATCTATGAGTGCTTGCACTTTTTCACCAAGAGGTAATTTTTTAAGATTTCCTCCTCCAGCAAAATCATATTCATCTACAACCATTACATTGCCACTCCCGTCTCTAACAATACTCCCTTTCCCTAAAGTCATTTTAAGGCTTTTACGAGGGTCTGATAAGTCAGGTATACCCATCCCGTACCCAATGCCTTTACCTCCCTCTCTATCGTAGTCCCTATAAGATATACTCGATTTATTTTTAGAGACTTGCTTTTTCACAATGTCACTAAGAGCTGTACTTTCATTTTCATTAAACATCCCCTCATCCCATATACCTGAGTCAAAGAACTGTCTTACATAGGATTGTCCTGCACTGCTAGTAACGGCATCTGTCACCTTCCCAGCAAAGTTCGATACATTATCCACTGCCCCACTAACCTTATTTATAACGGGTTTCATACCAGCAAATATACCCTTTAATTCGCCTATCATTATTTATCTCCTATTACTTTACCATTTTTCAAGGTAATAATTTTTCCGTTAGTTAATTCGTAATCCCCATCCTCATAAGGAGATAAGTCAACTCCTAACTCTGAAGCCATCAAATTGTAATCCTGTTTTTCATTCGTAAAACTTTCCACAGAAGGATTTACAGCAGTTTGTGCAGAACCCCCTCCAGTAACAATAATCTTTTGTAGTTCAGCAATTTGATCTTGATACTGTTTTAATACCGCTTTATTTTCTATTTTTTTCGCTGAAGATCCATTTAAACCTTCTCTTTTCTCTGCGACATAAGGAGTTAACTCTCCTGTCACTTTAATATTTTCTGGAAGGTATCTATCTAAAGCACTATCCACTAACACTTTACCATCTTGTGTTGTTGGATCGTATTGAGACATATTTTTAATTTGATTGATAGATGTATTAGCATCCTGAATAACTTTTTTGAGTTGGTACTGTTTAGTAAAACCCACACCTAAACCAGAAGTAGAACGTTCAGGTATAACACGACCAATCTTAAATTCACCTGCAACTGCATCATACTCAATATCAGCAATATCTTTATACCCTTCTAGTTTCTTCAGTATCCCATCTGTCCTATCTATAAGAATGTCTTGATTATAACTGCTTACAAACCTCCCTAAAGAAGACTTTCTTTCTTCAGGGAGTTGATCGAAGAAACTATTAAAGTTATCGGAGTTTAGAAGTTTAGTAGCCTCTTTAATTTGTGCAGGGTCGTCTGTAGCAGCAGCTTCAGCTAATATTCCAATTAGACCCCCACTCACCTTTTCCAATTCAGCAGCCGATAAATCTTTTACTACACCTGAGTTTAAAATCTTCTTAGTCGCATCATAAAAAGTTGCAAGTACAAGGTCACTAGCTTTAGAAGTATCCCCTGTATCCATGTAATTAAGAACATCTTTACCAAACTGCATTGTTGTTTGATCTTGAGATAATAAATTTCCTAAACCCATAGCAGTCTGTTGTTCAACTGCCGTAAATAATTCAGGTCTTTTATTTATTAAAGCTTCTGTTACAAACCTACCACTACCCGATGCAACTTCTTCAAACATAGCTGTGAGACCAAAATTTTTTAAACCCGATAATTTTAATCCATTTTGTATTAACGCTGCCTGTGCAGCTAACTTTTTAGCTACATCTATGTCATCAGAAGAAAGATTATTTTTAATTTTTTCAATCTGTGAAAGAGTTGCTTCTTTGTTTTCTCTAAGTATATTTCTAGCAGTTTCATCCGTTGTTGCCATGAAAGCAGAGTTAAATTCTGATTCTACTTGCTGAGAAACAACACCCATCATATTTCTAAAATTAGCACTAGTCTCTTGAAGGATACTAGCAGTATCTGTGCTTTGCACATCCATATTATCTACAGTAGTTATGTAATTGTTTGCTAAATTAACAAAAGATTCATCCACTCTTGTACCAATTGAACTAGAAATTTCTAAAGCACCTTGAGATGCCTCTCCCGCCCCCTCCACTAACTTTGCTTGCCCCATAGCATTTAGTCTCTGAGCTTCTTTTAAACGAACTTGCCTTTCCCCAAATTTCTCTATAATATTTATCTTTTCAGACTCATCCACTGTTCCATCAGGATTACGCTTCAAAGTCCCATAAAAATCTGGCATGTTAGAGATAGCTACTTGGAAGTCTTTCTCGATGCCTTGTTCTCTTTGCAAATCCTCATTTTGTTCTTGTTGGACAATTTGATTTCGTACAGAAGCCCCTCTTTGCTGTGTAAGCCTAGCTCTCAAGTAAGTTTGAGAATCAGCGTCCTGAGATAATTCTTTTATCCTTGAATCTAATTTACGTAATACATCTCGCTCCCCTAATCCATTACTGTAAAGTTCTACCTCCATATCCCCTAAAGACTGCAACATATTATTTACATTAGCTTCTTTTTGTTTGTTTTTGTACTGAGAATAAATCTCAAAACCCGTAGCAGCAGCATTCACTATGTCCGTACCTAAACTCTTACTAGGGGCTTCAAATTGTGGAGCAGCCTTATAGTTAATAGGTTTTATATCTCTTGTAAACTCAGTCATTTAACACCTCAATTTCCAAAGGAACAGCTCCTTTTTCTCCAACTTGTTTTTGTCCTAGACTTTCTTGTATAAGTCTATTATGTGTAGTGCTGCCTTTCAACGCTCTAACTACAGCAGGATTAACCTCATCACTCAATCCATCTTGTGCAACTGCAGCAGCTACCATATTTATTTTTTCTATTACTGCGGAGTCTTGCGTCCTTGCAAATTCATTATGCAGTTCTAGCATTAATTCTGTATTTAACTTAATAATTTGTTTTCTTTTTTCTTTAGAGCCATATATCATTCCAATATCTTGATATGCTTGAGGAGGAACACCTAGTATTTGCAATATATTTCCTGCATTACTCAGCTCAATAAACTGATTGCCTCTAGAATCGTATATTTTACCTGTCTGCCAAGCAAACCAAGCCCTATACACATTGTTAAAACTACTTACTTGTTTAGCTACGTCTAGCAATGCCTTTGTGCCTAACCTGTTCATATCAGGATTAAAACCAGCTTTGTATGCTTTAGCATATTGAACTAATGTATCTACAGCACCGCTACCCGTACTACCTGCTGGCCCTGCAATTACTTCTAAAAAGCTTTTATCCGACCCTGATAATGACTTTATTATTTCGTAAACCCAATCTCCTAGACCACCTCTTGAAGCAAAATTCGTATTCTCTCCTGTAGTAGCCATTACAAACCCATCAATAATCCCATTATATAAAAACTTATATGTAGCTTTATCACTACTCTCATCTCTTGTACTTTCTGTTATTTTATCTGCGAGCATATCCATAAAAGGAAGTCCTGCACTTCCATATAAAACAAGATAAGAAGCAGCTAACCTAGCTCTTTCTGCTCCTGTTAAACCTTTACTAGGAAAAAGTATTGCATCTAACGCTCTCATAGGATAACTTTGAAATTGCCCTAAAAGACTTACTAAACCTCCTCCTAAACCTTGACCCCCTTTTAAACCTTGTTGTATATCTGCTCTGGTCAAACCAAGTGTAAGAGTTCCCGTTCTTTGTATTATATACTTTTGTGCATCCTTATTATCTATGTCTAAACCTTTAGGGTTGATGTTATTAGTATTAGCTATCCACTCTCTTACGGATGTAGCATAAGCAGTCATACGAGGGACTAATTCACCTTCTTCAAAAAAGATTCTACCTTTTTCTGCTACTTTAGTAGGGAGAGTCTTTAGAAGATTATCTCCTCTAGCAGCATTCTCATAAACCATATTAGAACCAAAGTTATCCAAACCTGCGGCTTTAAAACCATAGAAAAATTTATTTAAATCCCCATACCCTTTTAAACCCAACTTCTCAGCTTTTTTAGCAAACTCAGCTATAACTTGAGGGTCACGAGACAAGAGAGCTGTACGAAGGATTGGATACGTAAGTAAAGCTTTAAACCCATGCTTAGGAGCTAACATCGCAATAGCAGGAGCATGTATAGCTTGTATCATCATAGCAGGTAAAGAAAACAAACCAAGTTTAGCATTAAAAACTAAACCTCTTATTTTTCCTATAGGATCTTGACCTAAAGAAGTGCTAAGTTTTCCTGTCAGCTTATCTTTATCCCCCCAAATAATACCACCCATTTTAGAACCCAGTGCCCATTCCACTCCTTTTTCTACATCTCTATCTGCTGCAATTTCTTCTGGAGTTTTCTTCCCAACAACCTCCCTTGCAAACTGTTGCTCACCTTTTATTCTATTAATCTGCGCTTTTGTTAAATTAGTACCTTCTTTTATGTCAGCATTTAATAAATCTATTCTAGGACTGTCTGGATTTATTTTTAAAAACCTTCTGTATCTTTCTAAATAACTTAGAGTATAGTCTCTATATGCTCCAAAAGCTGCATTGTTTGCTACAGCAGCAAAGTTTTGATTTAAGGAAGCTACTGCATTTAAAAGTGTGGAACTATCGGGGTCTACATGCTCTACAACATCTTCTCCTCTTGCACTTAACCTACCATTAGCTACTTGTTGGAAATCCATATCCCCCATAAATTCAGATGATAAATCATCTCTTTTAATCATATCCCTGTTTCTTACAGGAACAATATCTTCGTTTTTGTCAAAACCTTTAGATGTAAGTTTTTCTAAATACACTTCAAGATTATCCGTTCCTAAAACAAGTCTTTGACTTAAAAAGTCATCAGCTTCTTTTCTCACAGCAGGATTATCCACGCCTTTACGTAAAATAGAATTTAAACTATTCATAGCTTCTGCTTCACGTTTGGCTTGTGGAAAACTAGAGGCAGAGAAAAGAGTTCTGTCTGTTTTCCTATAATTCTTTCCATTGGCGTATTTACCGACATTCGCTTGCTTTAAAAAAACTGTGCTTTCATCATACCTTACACGACACCCTGATAAATACTTTAACTGCTTTGAATCAAGAGGTTTTATTTCTACACTCCCTTTGGGAACGGCTATATAAGGTGTTGGTGTTTTTGAAATAGCAGCAAAACCTTTACTGTCGGTAAGCCTATTAATATCATCTACTTCTACAACATCATATTTTTTTAAAAAATCTTTTGGTAAATTTGTTTTATCAAGAGTTACTCCTTTATCATTTAAATATATGTAATCGTTTTTTGTAAAATCAGTAGCTAGTTTGGCATTAATTTCTTCTACACCAAAAGTTTCTTTATCTAAAGTTCCAAATCCTTTGGCTTTCTTTTTGCTATATAAAATACGATTATCAAGTTCATACTGGAAATCATTTAAAAGTCGATAACCATTAAAAGCATTCATTTCTTTAACTGTAACAGGTCTGCCATAAAGACTTCTGTACTGAATATCTATTTCTTTAGGAGTAAGCCAATCCGGTTTTAAATTAGTTTCTCCCTTAGCTACAGCTCTTTGATAATCCAGAATAGGAAGCATGTTATTAATTTGTTTTTTATTTAACTTTCCTAGTGTATTGTCAAATACTGATTGCCCTGCTAAAGTTATTTGACCTAAAGCTCCTTCTGCTATCTGTCCTTGAACAAGAAGTTGATCGTCTACCCATGCTTCGGGTCTACGTAAAAAACGAGTTAAAGCTGTTATACCTTTCGTAGATAAGCTTGCAATCTGAGCATCAAGTGCAGGGACATTAACTTTAGTAGCCCAACCCCCAGAGTTCATTTGAAAAACTTCCCCTGTTAAACCCCTTTTAGTTAAAGATGTTTTTGCCCCTCTTTCAGTTTTATAAGCATTCCCACTTGCAGATAATAAAGTAATGTCTACTTGACCATCACTTCTTAATTTCATATCTGTTATAGAGCCATTAGAAAATTCTTTTTTAAGTCTATCTTTTAGATTATCTACTATATCTAAAGCCTGAACTTCACTGTAATCCATACCAGAAAACTTATCTAACGTAGAATTAAGAACTCTTTGATTAACTTCATATTCTTTTCTAACAGCAGCAGAAAGACCATCTGATTCGTCTAATTGAGTTTTTAATCCACTTGCTAAACCTACTCCATCTACTGGGTTGTTGACTATTTTATTTTTAGAATTAACAATATCCTTAGCTACCGTATCCGTATCTCCTAAATCCAAAGCCGCTTTATTTAAGCCACGCTTTGGTAAAATAGTAACACCTTTTAAAACACCTCCAGCAATAAAAGCTGTATCTACAAAATCTATAGCATTAAATATAGAAGCAAGTCTTTGGCTTTGTATGCTTCCTGTAAAAGCTTCACCAAACTCGGCTTCTACATAACGAGGATTATCTCCTAGTATTTGAGTAGCTTTTATTAGTTTTTCGCTTTCGTCTAATATTTGTACAGCATCTTCCGAATTAGCATTTTCAAGTCGAGTTGCTAAAGAACGAAGTTCATTTGAATAGTCCGTCAAACCAAATCCTAGCGTCCGTTGAATAAAACCAAGAAAAGTAAGATCAGTAAGGAAGTTTAAACCTGTATCATAGCCATCCCCTTTAGATCGTATTTCTTCAATTTTATTATAAACAGCCAGTTCTTTTTTAGTAACTTCGTTTAAGTTCTGTATAAAACCCCTGTCATTTTCATTAATATACCTTTGAACAGGGTTTTTAAAAGACTGTTGACTTAAAACATTTATTACCTCTTCTTCTAAGGCAGTTTTGTTTCTTTCTTGTTTTTCAGAAAGAACTTTTAAAGATGTAGCTACAAAATCAGGACTTGTATTTTGTTGAAGTAAAGCAGTAAAATTTTCAGTAGCTTTTTGACTGTTAATTAATTGAGCATTGTTTCTTATCTGATTAATATTTTGTATTTTAAGAGTTTCCAACTCATAGTCCATTACATCTTTTTCAGCCCCACTGCTTTCTATTACTATTTTTGCTTGAGCAACAAAAGATTCAGAAGGCAAAGCCGACTCTTCTACTTCTTCCATAGGACTTATTATTTTACGAGAAGTTTCTGGTTGAATTATCATTTACATTACCCTCTAAAAGGTGAAGGGGGAAGTGGGTTAGAGAAAGCCCCACTAACAACATGACTTGAATTAGCCCCACTCATCCCTCCTTGCACACCGTATCCGTTACCTGATGCTGCTGCGGGAGTAGCTGGAGATGTATCAGTTGACCCCATGTTTGCTCCCATCATTGCCAAGTTAGCTACAGAACCAAACATAGAAGCTTGCCCTGCATATTGATTAGCTTTACTCATATTCTGTGCTATACGACTTTGAAAGAAATCCATTTGATTTGAGAATTGTAGATTTCCCGCTGTAAGCGAGCCTACGGAACTGTACCCACCTTGAGCTGCACTACTCTGTAATGTCCCTCCCGTAGCTGCTCCTTGAACTATCTGTGCTTGAGCTATACGCTGTTGACGTACTGCTGCCATTTGCTCTCTAGCTTGCTGCGCTCTCCTCACACCCTCTTGGTTACGAGAAGCTTTCTTTTGAGCAGAACGCGCCTTCTCCCCAGAATATATAGACCCAACAGCTCCTGCTACTGATGCTGTAGCAAGAGCACCACCTAAAGCTGATGTTCCTAAAGCCGTACCTATTGCTGCAAAGCTCATTTCAATATCTCCAATAGTTCTTTTTTATCTGTAATAATATGCCTGTTTGCCACTTCTTCTATATCAGTGCAGTTATCTAGATTAAGATGTACTGTTATCCAAGTACAATCTGTATCAGCATATACACATCTTTTAGCGTGAGGTGTAGAAGTAAATACGAAAGGTGCTACAGCTTTAAATTCACCATCTTGACTTACTATCGTACTTGTACCTTCAGCTAGAATAGTAAAATGAGAATACTTATGCATCTCTCCTACGACAGCTACTCCTTTAGGAATAAACAAAGATCGTAGGTACATACCATCTGCAAAATAATGAATAGGCTCTAAATCTTCTTTTGTAAGTTTTTCATCTTCGGGTATATCCTCCACAGCTTCTTGTAAAGAAAAAGCTTTCTGTAAAATAGTCTGACCTTCTGCAAACTCCATCATTTCACTAATCACATTCTACCTCTCATGGTATAACCTACGGAGTACCCTAAGAGTTGCATATCTTTCT
>DNBZ01000226.1 GCA_003484585.1 Bacteroidota bacterium
TTTGTTTTTTACTTCCTCAAAATCATTAATGCAGTCTACATAGTCTAAGTTTTGAAAGAAGATGTTGTTAAATGACTTGCAGACAAGTGTTTGATTGGCAGTAGGGTAGAGTGCTCTCAGATTATAAAAAACAGGAAGAGCGGTTACCAGATCGCCTATTTCATCCATTTTGATGATGAGAATAGACTTGAAATCAAAATCTTTCTTACCCAGTAAGTTGATGTACTTACTGGTCATCCATGATTTGAAAAATAAAACCTTCTCGTTCAAAATATTATTTTGCAAGTATAGGATATAAGACTGGTCTGCTAGCTGCAGCGTCAGACTCAAAGTTACTTATGTTGAGTTTTAATAAATATTGGCCATCGCTTATGTCGTCTCGTATAAAAGCAAACTCAGTAATAGAGGCATCTAAACGAGGATTATCTGGGTACTGCCAGTAGATATAGTGAGAAGCCATAGCTCCGCCATCCCATTCTGGATCTACACTAGGCAGGTCTACTATAAGATGTAGAATTCCAGCTTCCATTATTTTTTGCATATCATCTGCAGCTATGCAGGGAGTGCTAGTGCCAGAGTAGTCTCTGTTTAATTTTGTGATACTATTTGGTGATGTTCTTATTATCAAGCCTTTGTAGTGTTGCAGAGCTTCCCAATCTAGGGTAGTAAAATCCAAGTAATTAGAATCTTCTGGCTTGGTGCTCAATGTGACTAATTGTGCTAAATAAAAACCGTCTGCTATGCAATCATTTACAAAGTAAGACTCATCTGATATGTGTCCTAAGCACTCTGTGTGTGTGCTATTGCCATGCGGAGTATATGTTATAGTTTCTAAGTTACAGGGCCCTCCTTTAGTCTTATTTCCTATAAAATCCCCATCTTTATAGTCTTTATATACTGCTCCTGCTATGCCAAAACTAGAAACACTATGATCTCGGCGTACACTTATTCCTATCTCTAGGGCTTTAGATAAGTCAGCGTTGTAATCTTTAGTGTTGTTATTGAAAGTTAAAATCATTGGGGCAAAAATACTTTTTTACTCGATTTACGTTTGTCTTAAGTAACTTCGAAGTATACAATTGAAATTAAATAATTACGAAATAAAAGGAGTAATAAAGATAGTACTACTGGTATTTGCTTTTTTGATAGGCTTTTTCTCACTGTGGTATACCAATACTTTGGTCAATAAGCTAGAAAGTCAAGAAAGAGAGAAGATAGCAACTTGGGCTAATGCTACACAGCTTATTACATCTCCAGAAGCAGAGGGAAACCTTAATTTTTTATATGAAATAATACAAGCTAATACCACCATACCTGTAATATTAACGGATAGTAATGGTGTAGTAAATCAGTTTAGAAATATAGAGGCTTTTAAGATGGGAAATGAAGCTTGGGTGGCAGATAAAATTGCTGAGATGAAAAAGCAAAACGAGCCATTTGAGATCGAGTTTATGGGCGGAAAGCAGTTAATCTATTACGAAAATTCTACTCTTTTGAACCAACTAAGAATCTATCCTTATTTTCAGTTAGCCGTGATTGCCTTGTTTTTAGCAATGAGTTATTTTGCCTTTAGCTATAGCCGCACAAGTGAGCAAAATAAAGTGTGGGCAGGTATGAGCAAGGAAACAGCTCACCAATTGGGTACTCCTATAAGTTCTCTCATGGCCTGGCTAGACTATCTAAAAGAAAGTGATGCAGAAGTGCCACAAAACATAATTACAGAGATGGAGCACGATATGGATAGATTAGGGCTCATTACCGAGCGTTTTTCTAAAATAGGCTCAGAGCCATCATTGACTATATATAGCCTATATGAAGTCATAGAAGAGAGTGTGAGGTATATTAATTCTCGTACATCAGACAAGGTAAGTATCTTTATTCGTGATCAAGAAAAGTTTAAAGAGGCACAAGTACAAATAAACAAACCGCTCTTTGCATGGGTGGTAGAAAATCTTTGCAAAAATGCCGTAGATGCTATGGAAGGAGAAGGAGAAATAGTTTTTTCTTTTCAGGGAATAAGAGATACTAAAGTATTAATAGATATATCAGATACAGGCAAAGGCGTGCCGTCTAACAAGTTCAAGACCATATTTAAACCAGGTTATACTACAAAGAAAAGAGGATGGGGATTAGGTCTCTCGCTAGTAAAGCGGATAGTTGAAAACTATCATAAGGGCAAGATATACGTAAAGTCAAGCGAATTAGATAAAGGCACTGTTTTTCGAATAGAAATAAATCAGGTTGCTTAGTCTGTGTTGCGTAAAAAAATCGCTCATAATGGTCTCGGATAATGCAGACCTTTCCACAAGCAGAAGAGAAATAGTAACTCAAGGGAGGGCCTCAAGGAATTCTAGTTATTAAATCTTGTTTATATCTCTATTGTGAATGCTTATAATTAAAGTAAGGTATTGGCTGTATCTTCGTATTAAGAAATAAAGAAATAATTATGGCATTAGAATTTTCAGATTCAAATTTTGAACAAGAGGTATTAAATAGCGGAGACACACCAGTACTAGTAGATTTCTGGGCAGAGTGGTGCGGTCCTTGTCGCATGATAGGCCCGTTAGTAGAAGAGCTAGCAGGAGAGTATGAAGGTAAGGCAAAAGTAGGTAAGATGAATATCGATAATAATCCAAGCACTCCTATGAAATATGGTGTTAGAAGTATACCCACCTTGTTAGTATTCAAAAACGGAGAGGTTGTAGATAAAATTGTAGGTGCAGTACCTAAAACTACATTAGCCGACAAACTAAACAATCAATTGGGTTAAAAAAAGTCCAATTAGAAACGAACATTTCGTAATATTGAACGGTATGACGCGTTTAGCATTTATACCGTTTTTTTATGAAAATAAATAAAGAGGACATATTGCACACAGGCAACTTAGAGTTGCTTGCTAAGAAAGCTGTAGAGGGATTTATTACCGGCTTTCATAAAAGTCCTTTTCATGGATTCTCTGTAGAATTTGCAGAACATAGGCAGTATAATCCTGGAGAAAGTACCAAAAATATTGACTGGAAGCTATACGGGAGAACCGACAAGCTCTATACTAAAAGATTTGATGAAGAGACTAATCTCAGGTGCCAGTTCTTAATAGATGTTTCTTCATCTATGCACATAGGGGCCAAAAATGAGCTGAGTAAGCTTCAATATGCAGTATGGTGCACAGCAGTATTTACACAATTACTTAGAAAACAACGAGATGCTTCCGGGGTATGTTTTTTTGATGATAAGATCAAAGAATATTCTAAAATGGCGTCGAGCACAAGGCACTACCGAGACTTAATACATCTCATGGAGCCTTACTTAGACTACTCCACACAGCAAAAGACTACAGATATTAGCGAGGCGTTGCATACGGTTGCAAATCAAGTGCATAGACGCAGTTTGATTGTATTATTTACAGATTTTCTAGAAAAAGATAGAGATTTAGACAAACTCTTCGATGCTATAAAACATCTAAAGCATAATAAACACGAGGTTATCGTTTTTCACACATTACACCAACCTAGTGAATTGAATTTTGATTATGGTAATCAACCGATGACTTTTGAAGATGCAGAGACTGGAGAACAGCTAAAGCTTCAACCCAATGAATATAAACAGCAGTACACTACTGCTATGTCAGACTATGTAGCCAAAATTAAGTCTAAATTAATGCAATATAAAATTGACTATGTGGCCGCAGATACCTCTAAATCGGTAGAGCTTGCATTGATTCCTTTTTTGGTAAAAAGGAAAAAGATTAGCCGTTAAGTATTAAATATTCGAACTTCCGTTCTAAAAATAGGAGTATCACCAAAAAAAATTTTATGGCTGTGTTGGTAGTGAGTTTTAACATACCAATTGGATAGGATCTCCTTAATTCTAGGATTTATATACTTTGACATGAATGGGGGCACAGTTAAGGCTGACATTTTAAATATCAGCCAATTAACTCTTTAAGCGGAGAAGGAGGGATTCGAACCCNNTCAATAGTTTTCAAGACTACCGCATTCGACCACTCTGCCACTTCTCCTGGATCTAATATCGCTTTAGAGAAATATTTTCCTGCCTAAGCGGCTGCGAAAATAATCTAATACTCGTTGAATCAAATAAAAATCACAATCAATTTCATTAAAATTAAAATAAGTTAATATGTCGATTTTTATGATTTATCAAGTAGCTCAAAATAGTATGAACTTATTTGGCTTAGCTAGCTTTGTCTATACTTCTATTGAGTTCAAAACCTATGAGAACCACAAAACAGTTTACATATATAAGTATCATAAGTACCAGTAATGTGCCCACAGAACCATATAGTTTATTATACGAGTTGAAATTTTCTACATAAATCCCAAACCCCCAAGTACTAACTATTGATAAAATAGTAGCTACAGTACTTCCTGCACTAAAGAATCTCCATTGTGCTCCTTTATTTGATCCAAAGAAATAAAGTGAACTAAAGATGAAATATACCAATGAAACTGTTAGAGTAAACTCAATAATATTAAGTAGAATAGGAGTCAACGTGTCATTAAAACTCACTTGATCGTCCACAAATCTAAATCCGTAATTGAAGGTGATGCTTAAGAGAATAGTGGTGATAAGAAGTGAAATAACAAGGAAAAGCAGAATAACACTTTTTGCTCTAATATCGAACCAATTGCGTTGCATCTTGCTCTCTAGCCCGGAGTCAAAAGCAGCCAGCATACTAGCAAAACCATTACTACTGAAGTAGAGTGCAGCTATAAAACCAAAAGATAATAAACCAGCATTTTGATTTGTAATGATATCTTGTATAGTTTCGTTTACAAAATCAAAAGCGTTGGCAGGTAGAAACTTTTGAATAAATTCTGTGATTAGAATATCTAGATTATCTACAGGTATATAGGGTATTAGGGTAAATAAAAATATAATTAGAGGAAAAATAGCAATAAAGAAATTAAACGCAAGTGACGAAGCACGTAAATTTAGGTCTTCCTCAAAAAGTCCATTCATAAAAAATTTACCTACCTGATAGACGGATTTACCTCTAAAACCTGGAAGGCTTACGTTTACCAACTTTCTGTCTAAAAAAACATCTGCTTCTTTGAGTTTCGATATAATTTTTCTTTTTATTTTCAAAGTAAATAACACTGCAAATAACAAGAATTAAATAGTTTTGCCACAATTAAATTTATGAGCAAAATACATAATTTTTCAGCAGGACCAGCCATCCTACCTCAAGAGGTTATTCAAAATTGTTCCGATGCTATATTAAACTTTGCAGGAACTAACTTGTCTCTCATAGAAGTTTCGCATAGAAGCAAGGAGTTTGTGGCTGTAATGGATGAGGCTAGAAGCTTAGTGAAAAAAATAATGAAGCTAGGTGATGACTACGAAGTTATGTATCTACAAGGGGGTGCTAGTATGCAGTTTGTAATGACTGCTATGAATTTATTGGAAACAAAAGCGGCGTATACCAAAACAGGTACTTGGGCTAAAAATGCAATAAAAGAGGCTCAAGCATTTGGCAAGGTAGATGTTCTGGGAAGTTCAGAGGATAAAAACTTTAGCTACATTCCTAAAGATTTTGTCATTTCTGAGGATTACGATTATTTTCATTGTACGTCAAATAATACCATAAGTGGTACACAGATGCAAACTTTCCCTGTTTGCCCTACTAGTTTGGTTTGCGATATGAGTTCAGATATTTTTAGTCGAGATCTAGATTTTTCACAATTTGATTTAATCTATGCTGGGGCTCAGAAAAATATGGGACCTGCAGGTACAACACTTGTAGTAGTAAAAAAGAGTATTCTAGGGAAAGTAAGTAGACATATACCAACTATACTAACCTACCAAACGCATATAGATAAGGAGTCTATGTTCAATACTCCATCTGTATTTGCAGTATATGGCTGTTTACAGACTTTGAAATGGATAGACAAACAAGGTCTATCTAATATAGAGAAGATAAACACAGATAAAGCAAATTTACTTTATAATGCTATTGACGGAAATGATTCTTTCGAAGGAACTACTGCTACTGAAGATAGATCTAAAATGAATGTGACTTTTGTCTTAAAAGACGATACTAAAAATGCAGCATTTTTAGACGCTTGTGCAGAAGCTAAAATTAATGGAATAAAAGGTCATAGAAGTGTTGGCGGATTTAGAGCGAGCATGTATAATGCATTGGGTCTAGAGAGTGTTCAGGCATTAGTGGATGTGATGAACAAATTTTAATGAAGAAATAAAGAATTGATGAAGATACTAATAAACGACGGATTACACGCTGCGGGTATTGCTTTACTCGAAAAAGCAGGACACCAAGTAGATACGAACACTATAGCTCAGGATGATTTACTCAATAAATTGAATGAATATGATGCTATCTTAGTAAGAAGTGCGACTACCGTTAGAAAAGATTTAATGGATGCAGCACCAAATCTGAAGCTTATCGGTAGAGGTGGAGTTGGTTTAGATAATATAGATGTGGAGTATGCAAAGTCTAAAAACATATCAGTTTTTAATACTCCTGCAGCTTCATCTAGATCTGTTGCCGAATTAGCAATGGCACATTTATTTGGGATAGTTCGTTCTCTGCCTGCTGTAAATAAGGCAATGTCGCTAGACGGAGTTTCTGATTTTAAAGCTTTGAAAAAATCTGCTAGCAAAGGGATAGAACTTCAAGGTAAAACCCTTGGCCTTATTGGTTTTGGGCGAATAGGTAGAGAAACCGCCAGTATTGCTATAGGTTGTGGAATGAAAATAATTGCCTATGATCCTTATTTAACTGAAGGTGATATAGAATTACAATTGCATCCGGTACACGATTTTAAGCATAAAATAAACGTTAAGACTATAGCTAAAGATGAGTTGTTGGCTTCTGCAGACTTTATAAGTTTACACATACCAGGTGGTCAAGGATACGTATTAGATACTGCAGATTTTGCTAAAATGAAAGATGGAGCAGGTATAGTAAATTGTGCCAGAGGTGGAACCATCAGTGAAGATGCACTACTACAAGCCATGGATAGCGGGAAAGTAAAATATATAGCTACTGACGTTTTCGAAAAAGAGCCACCTGTAGATGAGCGAATATTACGAGTGAATTCTATAGGGCTGAGCCCACACATAGGTGCTAGTACTAGTGAAGCGCAAGAACGTGTAGGCGTAGAGCTAGCAGAAAAGATTATCGAATTTTTCAAATAAAATTTCCTTGCCAAAAGTCTTTCCATTTAGAGCCTTACGGCCTAATCCTGATTTTGTAAACTTAATTACAGCTAAGTCT
>DNBZ01000373.1 GCA_003484585.1 Bacteroidota bacterium
GAGTACGAATCCTAAAAGTAGGGTACTTAAAACCGTTAATATTAAATTTCGCTTATTCATAGTTGTACATATCTATAATAGCTAGTCATTTCATTATACTCAGAAAGCCCCAATATAGCGTCTATACTCAAGTTTCCGTCTTGCATATATACCGAAACCATACATAAGACTACTGATGCAGCTACTCCTAAAAACAGCCACCTTGGCCGCAAAAATATTGGGGTTATTTCCCGTCGTATTCCTTCTAATACTTCCGTTGCAAAATTTGCATAGAAAGTATATTGCTGCTCTTTCAATTGATTTTCAAGTTTATGTGTGCTCATATTTTAAATCAGTTATTAATATTACTTTTAATTTGTCTATTCCTCTTTTTAGTCTAGAGAGGACCGTGCCTTTAGGTATTCCTAAAATATTTGCAGTTTCTATGGTGTCGTAACCCAGTATCATCCTAAGTGTCACTACGCTTCTATGTTTTTCTTCTAGCATTTGTAATCCTTTATTTATAAGCTCTTTATTAGCTATGTCTGTACTTAGGTCACTTTGATATACTAAGCCTGCATGCTCTAAGGTATAAGACCTTGGTGCATATACTTTTCTCCGTTTAAGTGCATTAAGAGAAAGATTCATAGATATTCTGGTTAGGTATGTACTGACCTTAGCTTCTCGCTTAAACTTGCTAAGTGACTTATAGAAACGAATAAAAACTTGATGACCAATCTCCTGAGCTTCGTCCCAATCTCCTAGCATATTCATGGCTACAGAGGCAACAAGGCTTTGATGACGATTTATCAATTCTTCGAAACAAGAATCGTCACCATTTAGTACCTTATTCACTAATTCAAAATCGGTATTCGAAGTTTTATCTTTCACTTAGAACTGTAAAAGATAGACAATGTATATGTTCTATTGATTCCAATAGACTAATAATCGTTTTTACATCCAACCCATTTCGACCTTCTTTTTACCTTTGGTGTTGCATTTTTTCTTAGATGAGCATGCACTAAAGAGAAGTGTAATGGTGAATAATGAAAGGAGCAGTATGGTTTTACTTTTTATGTTCATTGCTATAGGGCTAACGAAAGTAGCTTGTTTTTATTTTAATCTTTTGATGGCCTGCAAATACCGTTCTGGGGTATCTCCTGAAGCGGCCACTTGGTAGTCGTCATAAGTACATGGTAAACGCACTATGCTTCTTTCATCCTCCGGTCTAGATGGATGCTCTATGTCCATCCACCATCGTGAGGTTCTTTTACTCTTTAGGAATAGTATAGGTGGCTGGGTATCATTTATGTCACATCTATATTTAGTAAACTCACTGTGCATTTCTGGGGAATCTTGTGTTCTGTTAGCATATCCGTCTAGGTAGTACCATATTAGTTGGGATATTAGCTTAGCGGTAAGATGTAGCGGATCGCTTTTTTCTTGGTATCCAAATATTCCGAAAATTCTTGAGGTGTCACTCACACCAGCATAGCGTGCAAGTTGGCAAGCCTCTTCACTTGTAAGACCATTTGGCTGCACTTCTATTTGGCCAGGTGCGTCAGAATGCCTTAGAGCATCCATGTTAAACAACGTAAGGTCCGCATCTCGCAGATATACTTCTGCTTCTTCAATATTGGCTTTAAGTGCACCAAGACGCATATAACCAAAATTTAAATTTTCAAGAGTGTCCATAGCTTTTGGTGGGATATAGTGACTCTGAAACCCAAGAACATTAAGATTTTTTAGATAGTTAGGTGTGTGAGCACATATTCTACTTAGCAATTGGTATTCAAGTATAGGAAGGTGCGAAGAAATAAGTGTGGCCTCCACACTTTTACCTAAGTTTTCTAAAGGGTGATATAGTGCCTCGCCTTGGTCTATGTTAGTTCCTAATACTAGTACTACTATATCTAGCTCTAGTAATTCCTGGGTTACGGTTTTTAGAGCTGCGTGTGTTTCCGCCGGAGTATCGCCTGCTAGTATATCTCCTAGGTCTACGAGAATAGTTTCTAGGCTAGTATGTGCTACAAGTGAGTATAGTTCTCTTCTAATAGTGTCATTTTCCGTAGCATTTGAGTTGCTTTTGACGCCCATGATGGCAATTTTTTTGCCATCTAAAGAGGGGAAATTATGCACATGACGTTCTATACCTGCACCTAGCTGGTATTGCATAAATTCTTGGACAATGTTTATTTTGGAGAAGTATTCTTCTAGCATTAAATATATTCGTAGTGGACAAAGATAAATCAAGTAATACGTGAATTTTGCCATAACAGGAGCCAATGGATTTTTAGGTGTACATATTATACATCACTTGCTCAATAGCGGACATTCTGTAAAGGCTATCATTAGACCCAATGCATGTTTAGACGAATTTGAGCTCATAAAGCAACGGTATGCACTATCTAAAGATATCTACACTAATTTAAGTTGGCATACGTGCGAATTATTTGACGTAGTTGGTTTAGAACAAGCTTTTTATGGAGCGGATTATATAGTTCATCTAGCAGGTAAAATTTCTTATCTTAAAAAAGACCTACCCTCTTTAATACAAATAAATCAGGGATACACAGCTAATATAGTAAACGTGGCTCTATCTCTGAAAGTTAAAAAACTCTTATTCTGTAGCAGCATAGCAGCAATTAGTAAAAATTCTAAAAACGAATCCATTACCGAGGAGACAGAGTGGGATGACGAGATAGCTCATAGTAACTATGGATTTACTAAGTATCTAGGCGAGTGTGAGGTGTGGAGGGGCAGAGAAGAAGGTTTGGCAACGGTAGCTATAAACCCGGGCATAATATTGGGGTATGGAGATTCTAAAAAAGGAAGCAATAAATTATTTGATAATGCTAAGAGTGGGTTCCCTTTTTATAGTCGCGGTATTACGGGTTGGGTTGGCGTGCGAGATGTAGCACGGATTGCGGAGCGGCTTTGCTTATCAGATATCACTGGAGAGAGATTTATTGTGGTGAGCGAAAACAAGAGTTTCAAGGATATAGCGGATATTATGACGAATGCCGTTGGGACTAAGAAACCAGTTATTGAGATAAAGGAACTTTTGTATAAAATGGCTTACGGCATAGTGGCAGTCAAAGAATTTTTAGGCCTTGGCGGTATGCTAAGTAAAGAGACTGTGCGTGCTAGTGTTTCGATCAATCATTTTGATAATTCGAAAGTGAAAAAAGCTTTAGCGTATGATTTTGAAACCATGAAAGAGGTGATTCAGGACTCTGTATAATGAAAAAAATCCCCTTCTGCATAGCAGAAAGAGATTCTAAATATTTCATTATAAAACAGAAGCCTATTCTGCAGCTGCTTCTTCAGTTTCTGCTTCAGCCTCTTCTTCGCCTGAATCAGCAGCACTTTTAGCAGCTCTAGTTACGATACAAGATACAATAGAGTTATTTGGGGAATCTAATAACGTGAGTTTGTCTACTGAGATTTCACCTACTTTAATGCTCTTACCTATTTCTAAAGTGTCTATACTCACTTCTATGAATTCTGGAAGATCTGAAATAAGACCAGAAACCATAAGTTTTTTAATTTTCACTTGTAGTTTACCACCACTTTTCATTACACCAGGGGAGTCACCTACTATTTTTACTGGTACTGGAATAGAAATTGGGCTTTCCGCACCTACTTCTAAAAAATCAGCATGTATTATGTCTTCTGACACTGGATGATACTGTATTTCTTGAACCTTTGCTAGAGTAACACTGTTTCCTATAGTTATCTTAGCAAGATATGTATTTGGAGTATATACCAAATGTGTGAAATCTGCTTGATATACAGTAAAATGTTGATTTTCACCTTTTCCGTATATAACACAAGGTACTTTACCTTCGTTTCTTACTTTTTTACTAGATGCTTTTCCTAAACCATCTCGTACTTCGCCTTTTAATGCAATTACTTTCATTATTAAAATTGATAAATTATTAAATTTCTTTTTAAATTAACTCTTGCTGATATGTATCAGATATATTGAATAGTGAACTTATAGAGCCAAATTCACTTACGTTTCTTATAGCGTTAGAGAATAGACGATCTACGCTCAACACTTTAATTTTTTTATAGTTTCCCGCTTTTATAGGAATGGTATCGCAAAGGATAATCTCTTCTAAAACTGAGTTTTCTAGGTTTTCGTATGCCTTGCCGCTTAGCACTGGGTGTGTACACACTGCACGTACGGATTTGGCTCCTTGGCTTTTTATCAAGGCAGCTGCCTTACAAAGCGTATTAGCAGTGTCGCATATGTCATCTATAAGCACTACATCTTTGCCTGTTACATCTCCTATCACGGTCATAGAAGCTATTTCATTAGCTCTTTTACGTGCTTTATCGCAGATTACCATTTCTACACCCAGGTACTTTGCAAACTCACGTACTCTTTTAGTGGCTCCTACATCTGGAGCTGCGAGTAATAAATCGTTTGTTTGTAAACTTTTTATGTAGGGGATGAAAATTACAGTTGAATCTAAGTGGTCTACAGGGATGTCAAAAAATCCTTGTATTTGTGGAGCATGCAAGTCCATTGTCATTACTCTATCAGCACCAGCTGCTGTAAGAATATTTGCTACCATCTTAGAACTTATAGGCACACGTGGCTTATCTTTTCTGTCTTGTCTAGCTAAACCAAAGTATGGAATTACGGCTACTACCTTATGTGCAGAAGCACGTTTAGCAGCATCTATAAGCATTAAAAGCTCCATAAGATTGTCTGCTGGTGGCATAGTAGACTGAATGATAAACACATCACATCCACGCACAGTTTCATCTATACAAGGTTGAAATTCCCCGTCACTAAATGTATTTACAGTAACTGTACCTAATGATTTACCGTAAGCTAGAGCGATTTTCTCAGCTAGAGGTTTGGAGCCGGATCCGGCGAATATTTTGACTTTATTTATAAAAGATGGCATATAGTTGCTTTACTGTCACCCAGCTTTAATGCTGGATTATCATAAACTGATTAAAACCTTTCCGTTCTAATAAATTTGGTTGGCCGACCAGGTTTCGAACCTGGACTCTTCTGTACCAAAAACAGACGTGTTGCCAGTTACACCATCGGCCAATTTGGCTGCAAATTTAGTCCTCTTTTTCTAATTTGCAACATCACTCATGAATTGTATCTGAAAAACTTTCATTTCTTCATGAGAAAACTCCCCATCATACTCATCTACAGCCTTATCTATGTTGCCAGTATCTTCAGATTTAAGGAAATCATAAATGTCTTCTCTGCCTTCTTCGTCTATTAATTCATCTATATAATACATGAGGTCTACTTGAGTTCCAGAGCATACTATTGCTTCTAGCTCGTCAAGTAATTCTTGGTAGTCCATACCTTGACCTTTAGCTATATCTTCTA
>DNBZ01000278.1 GCA_003484585.1 Bacteroidota bacterium
TTTAAAATACACAAAAGATCACGAGTGGGTATCTATAGATGGGGATATAGCTACAGTAGGTGTTACAGAATTTGCTCAAAGCGAACTAGGTGATATCGTTTTTGTAGAGCTAGATACAGAAGGTGACACAATGGACCAAAACGAAGTTTTTGGCACTATAGAAGCTGTAAAAACGGTATCTGACCTATTCATGCCACTAAGTGGTGAGATTACAGAAGTAAATAGCGGACTAGAAGACGCACCAGAAAGCGTAAATGAGTCTCCATACGAAAATGGCTGGATGATCAAGATTAAACTATCTGACACATCTGAGCTAGACGGACTATTAGACGTGGCCGCTTACAAAGCTTTAATAGGGCAATAACAGCATGCAGCTCAAAGGAGCTCTCTTTGTTGCAATCGCTTGGACGGCTCTGATAGCATCATCCTGTTTGATGCCTGCTTCTGCTTTCAAAGCATTTACTTTTGATAGCATTTTTCAGCTAGATAAGATTCTACATCTTACACTATACTATGTTTTTATAGTGCTGTGGTCTCTCGTTTCTAAAGTAATTACCGTACGCCAAAAATACGTTCTGTTGATAGTAGGAATAGCATACGGAGTTCTGATAGAAGTGCTACAAGCTAGTATGCCACTAGGCAGGAGCTACGAGTTAGATGATATCATTGCCAATACTATAGGATGTGTATTAGGCGTTTTATCTATATCATATATAAAGCGTAAGTTACCGTTGATAAAAAAGTATTTACCTTTTATGAGTAAACTGTATTAAACACTAAATAAATCAGTAATTTTGAAATAATCATTATGGAAGTAAAAAAGTATTCAAAACCAGAAGTCAAAAACAAACGTATGGACTTCTTCTTGGTGGGTCTTTCGCTTTCTTTATTTGTTGTTTTGGCAGCATTTTCTTGGACTGTATATGATGCAGTACCAGAAGGCCTAAGCAACATAATAAATGAAGAGGACCTAGTGGTGATGGAAAATACCGTGCAAGAGAGAAAACCACCACCACCACCTCCACCGCCAGAAATAGAAGTGGTAGAAGATGATGAAGAGATAGAAGAAGAGCAACCTGAAATAGAAGAAAATGAGGTTGATCAAGATGACGCTATTGAAGATTATGTGCAAGAGGAAGAAGAGCCCGAAGAAACGAATGAGATCTTTGAAATGTTCGACGTTGCAGAGAAAGCTAGTTTCCGAGGTAGTGACGATGCGTTACAGCGGTTCATAGCAGAAAACATAACCTACCCTCCTATGGCATTAGAAAATGACATGCAAGGTACTATAAACCTAATGTTTGTAGTAGATAAGCAAGGTAGAGTAAAGGATATTCAAATCTTAGGAAACAAAAAAGGTTTCGGACTAGAGCGTGAAGCCATACGTGTGTTAAAATTAACATCTGGAAGCTGGTCTCCTGCTAAGCAAAGAGACAAACCTGTAAATATGCGTTTTAGAATCCCGGTGAAATTCCAAATATTCTAAACACATCTTTAATGAAATTTAAGGCCTGCATCATATCTACGATGCAGGTCTTTTTTTGCTTTTCGAGTGCTTAGCTTGGCCTGATTATCACACCATATCCTCTTATATTCCTCGATGAACAGAGAATAGAACATAGAGGCGAATAGTTTTACTCATATCTACTTGCTCTTTTTCTGCTCATTTATTTGACTATTATTTACTACAATAGTCTCTCTTCTTTATGTCTAGCTTTTTCACTACTTAGCAAAGGAAGAATTAGACTAAGTCTTTCATCAACTTATAGTAAAAAAGACCATATAATTAGTTGGTCTTTCGCCTTATTCTAGTTTCTGATGCAGCTTCACTATAGCGATGTTTTCATCTGTATAAACCGTCTTACCATAAGCTGCAGGCAGGTCTCCCTTTACTAGATCCCAAAGCAAATATTTGGCACCTTTTTGCACTTGTTCTTTTACATAATCGCCCTCTTGTATAACCTCGGAGTCTTCGGTCCATCCTTTGCGATGAGCAAAATACATAAGCTGTGGTGACGGCGTGCCGTTTACTATTATCAAATCCCCTTCTGGCACATACTTATCTACTATGCTTTCTAAGCTCAGCTTGTACATTTCACTCTCTTTCAGTAGCATATCATCATGTTGATTGGCAATAGATTCAATAGTTATCAGAGCTAAAATAACATATGCATATCTCGACTTAATACACGTAAAAAAGTAGGCCGCGACAAAAGCCATCACAGGTACAAAAGGCACTACATAGTAACTATGCAATGGGAAAACGAGCCCCGTTTTAATAATAAACAATACAAAGACTACGAATACTATTCCCAGAGCAAACAAAGGCATTTTAAGCTTTTTCCTATCTCTTAGCACATAGAATACCCCGCCAAGAAAGGTTGCAAAAGCTATAAAGGAACTGAATGCCACAAAGTAAAACTTCTCAATAAGCTGAGGCCATAAATCTAAGACTTCCTTGAGTCCCTGCGAAAAACTCCTTGGAAAATACAATTCAAAATCATACGTACCTACAAGGTGCGGCACCCAGTAGAAATACCACAAACTCACTATAGCAAATGAGACAGTACCTGCCGAGTACAGTAGTATAGTTCTTTTAATGGGCACCGATTTACTAAAAGCCACAATCCCAAAAATTGAGAATAAGCTAAGTGCAGGGATTTTACATAATATACCTAAAGTACAAAACACAAAAAACCCAATGAGAGACCCTAGTTTAGCTTCTACCAAATATCTATATCCGTAGTATATTCCTATAATGACAAGTGCTACACTAAAGGTGTCTGGCATCATCTTACGGCCAAAACCAAACCAAACAGAGATACATAAGATAAAGGCAGAAAAGAAAGCTAAACGCTCATTAAATAAACTTTTGATGAGCTTGTAGAAGTAATAAACGCCAATGGTGGTCACCACTAAATTAATCCCTCTACCATACCAGTGGGCATACCCAAATACCGACGATACTATATAGATGAGATAATTAAAAAAAGGAAACTCTGTGCCGATAATGCCTGTCTTTTCGCCAGCTATATCTATTACAGGATAAAATAGATTTACTCGTCCCTCTAAGAAATTTCGGGCAACCATATTGGTAAGACTCTGCCGCCAGTTATGCCCCATCTCTAGTGGTGCATTGGTAATACCAAATAGTCTAATCACAAAGAAGAAAAGTAGCCAAAAACGTATATCTAGCCAAATGCTAATCTTATATCGAAATGAGGAGGGCTTTAGGTTCATTATATTCTTGCAAACTACTTAGCAGTCTTCCTTATTTATTTGATAAAAGTAATAGTCATAGGATAGAAATAGACTTCTCCTCTACTAGCCTTTATAGCACCTTGAATAGTAAAAACTATTGAACAAATAACCACAGCAAAAAGTGTAAAAAACCCTACAACAAGGAAGCATAAAACGATACTTATAAAGATATATATTATACTGCTAATCATCCAATTAAGGACATTCTTGCCAATCTGATTTATCGCTTCACTTTGGTCTTTGAAAGAAGTCCACATGACAATAGGCAATACTATACCTGCCATAGGAACGACCATCCCTGCAAACTGAGATAAGTGCAGAAACGTACAAAACTGATTATACTCCATCCCCCAGGGTCTAAACTCTTGTTGATTAGTGGTCTGATTTTCTGCAGGTTGCGAAGGCTCCAATTGATTATTTTCTTCCATTATATTCAGTAATTAATTATAAATGTAAAATTTTGCCTCTACTTAGCTATATCTATTTTGTTAATCCAGCTTATAAGTCCCTCAAAAAATACTTCTTGGTCATCGTACATTGCTAAATGGCTTCCATTAGCACAGTACAGATATTCCCCATTAGGAAACTCACGGCTCATCCATTCCATATACTCTGGGTCCATCGTATCATACCTAGCCCCGATAACTAAAGTAGGTACTTTTATTCTTTTTAGGTCTTGGCTTCTATCCCAATTTCTTAACTTAGCATCCCCTACTATTCCAAACTCGCTAGGCCCTTGCATCGCTAGATACAGAGGATAGTTAATATGCTCAAAAGCTCTATTTACTCCATCTGGCCATTGGTTTAGTGGCTTGCGTAAGATATGAGCCGTGTAGTAATGCTGCGTAAGCAATTCGCT
The DNA here is from genome assembly GCA_003484585.1 of Bacteroidota bacterium. Taxonomy (GTDB): domain Bacteria; phylum Bacteroidota; class Bacteroidia; order NS11-12g; family UBA9320; genus UBA9320. The sequence continues at coordinate 4,121 of DNBZ01000278.1, forward strand.
ATATCGTGGATTCAAATAGTCTTTCAGAGCTTCTAATTCCTTTATTTCTTTGAGCACATCTTCCGGCAACTGAGGTGCCAGCACCTCATTGGCATACTGGTTATAATGAGGTATGGAGCTCACCATATTAGCCACCACTAGGCCCTTTAAGTTTTCTTGATATTTAAGAGCGTATTCTATTCCTAAGATACCTCCCCAAGAATTGCCATACAGATAAAAATTGGTAGAGTCTAATCCTAGAGCAACTCGTACTTGTTCTACTTCCTCTACAAAATGCGGAATATTCCACAAGCTAGTATCATTAGGTTTTTCGCTGTAGTGACTCCCTAACTGGTCGTAGTAATAATATTCTATCTCTGCCCCGGGGAAGTAGCTATCGCAAGCTTCGAAATATTCATGTGTAATACCAGGACCACCATGCAACAGCAATACTTTTATAGTAGGATTATTACCTGTACGCTTAGTCCAAACTTTAAACTCACCGTTAGGAGTATTAATAGGGATCATCTGTACACCTCCACTTAAAAGATCGCTACGCCCAGAATTATCATGGTAAACTCAATTTACTTCTTTAGGTGATTGCTGGCAAGCTATAATTCCAACTATAACACAAGTAAAACTAACTTTTTCATTTCGAACAAATGTAATCTCTACAAGATTAACAACATTGTCTCAATTCTAAAAAATCAATCTGAAGATTACTACTTCACTTCTTTCTTTAACTCTTTAACCACATAATCAAGTTCTGCCTTCGTATTGAAAATAGCAAAGGACAATCTCATAGCATTTAAATTGTTTTCATAAATTCCTCTTATTTGAATCCTTTTCTCCCTAACAAGACGATTACATCTTTCCGTTACATTTTCGCCTGGAATCCTTATAGTTACAATTGCAGCTGTACACTGCGGGTCTTGGGGTGTGATTAACTCTATTCCGTTGAGCACCGAAATCTGTTCTTTGAAGTATGTCGCTAGCTCTTTACCTCTAGACTCTATTGCATCAATCCCAATATCAGAAATAAAATCTATTGCTGTTCCCAAGCCCAAAACGATTGATGTATTCCGAGTACCAAACACATATCTATCAGCAGATTTTTTAAATTCTAAAGTCAATGAATTTAGATCAAACTTGGCATCTGAGGATGCCCCAGCAAAAATAGGGTTAGTTTCCTCGATGAGCTTTGAACTCATGTATAATATCCCGGTACCTTCAGGACCAAAAAGCCATTTATGACCACTTGCCGTATAAATGTCCGGTTGCAAATCAGCTAAGTCCACAGAGATCATACCAACAGACTGTGCACCATCTATACACGAATATATTCCTTTCTTTCTGCAAAACTTTACTATTTGCTTAATAGGAAGAACTAAGCCTGATGTACAAGTGACATGTGATAGCACTAGCACTTTAGTTTTAGCTGAAATAGCTTTTTTAATGATCGCAAGATTTTTCTTTCCTGTAGGATCCAAATCAACGAGTTTGATTTGGATTCCCTTTGACTCTTGAAGTGCAATCCAAGGTGCTGCACCTCCGATATGCTCATCTCTAGATAAGATCACTTCATCTCCTGCACTTAAGGGAATGGAATGTGCGGCAATATTCATTCCTTCGGTAGCATTGTTAGTAAGACCAATTTGCTTTACAGGAACATTAAGAAAATATGCGATCTTCTGTCTTACAGATTTTAATTTTGAATGTTTATTTAAAGCTTTATCAGCGGATGACCTTATATTTTTTACGA
>DNBZ01000279.1 GCA_003484585.1 Bacteroidota bacterium
AAAGAATTTGTAAAAGCAAAACTACTTCCGCCTCCTCCACCGGAAGATGATGTTGAAGACCTAGACGACAATGAGCCACCAACTAATGATGACATCATTGAAGTAAAAACAGTAAAAGCTTCTGTTGAAGAAAGTTCAGATGCTAAAGTGATTATTGAGGTTCCCACTGAAACTACTATTCAGAGTAGGCCGCCCATTGCAAAAAAGGTGATAGCCAAAAAAGAAAAGGAGCCAGAATCTGACCAGAATGAGATACCCAATGAAGCTGCACCTAAACTACCTTCATCAGATAAAAAGAAAGAGGACAAAGATTCATTCACTTCAGGAGATCAAATAAGTTTATTATAAATATGAAACCAGCAGCAGTTTTTAAGCAATTATCTATCATTCATATCGCTATTTGCTTGGGGACTTGCATAATAGTAGGTATCCTCTACACTCTAAAAATGCAAGCTAATGAAGTAGTCTCATCTGAAGATGGAATGAACATTTTAGAACTATTAGTGCCGGTACTCGGTGTTACAACTTTTGCGGCGGCATATTATATAGGAAGAAGAAAAATAAAAGCAGTACCAAAAGAAAGTAAACTAGTAGATAAGCTAGAAGCCTATAAATCATTCAATATTCTCATTTGGGCTGCATTAGAAGGGTCTACATTTTTTGCAGCAATAGCATTCTACCTTACCGGAAGAACCAATCTGCTGCTTTATGCTCTAATGCTTGGAGTACTGCTTATCTACTTTAGACCATTAAAAACTAGAGCCAAGGAAGAGTTAAACCTGTCTGCAGAGGAAGGCGATGAGCTAGATTTATAATATGAGCAAGCAAGCATTTAGAAAAAAAGCTACAGGATCCTTCTTTTGGTTATTTCTACTCCAGAAACTGCCTCTGGCATTCCTAGCCGGGGTGAAACTGAAGGAAATAGACAATAACGGTTCTATAACTACTTTACGGCATCGGTGGATTAATCAAAATCCTTTTAGATCCATGTATTTTGCAGCTATGCAGATGGCCGCAGAATTATCTACTGGGTTACTGCTGTTTCAGTATATAAATAGGGATACTAGATTTTCTATGCTCCTGTTAAACGTGCGTGCTAGCTATCATAAAAAAGCCATTGGTAATATCACTTTTTCATGCGAAGAAGGGAGCCGAGTAGATACTTTCGTGAAAGATATGCTAGCAAACCCTGCTGGCGAAACAATAGAGTTAGAAGTGAAGGCAAAAAATGAATCAGGTGATTTAGTAGCAGATTTCGTATTTGTTTGGAGCTGTAAATCAAACAAGGCCCAGAATTAATTCTGAGCCTCTAGTACGGTAAGGTTAATTAATCTCTGATCTAGTAAAATGTTCCTCAGAAAAAAAAGTCCTGCGTTGTAAATATACGATAAGTCAACAAGAATAACACTATATATGTACAAGGAAATTATCGCTAACCATAAATCTAGCTGCTATCTTGAGGCTAAATAAACCTATTCATATAATTACCCTTACAGAGTATTTTAGCTTTATTACTCTCACGATATTTTCCGTTTGGTTCTATGAAGAGAGACTTCACGCAGATTCTGGTTGGTATGCATTTAACCTTATAAATTCTGAAAGCTTCCACATAGAGCACGGGAGATTTATTCTCTTTTTCTCTCAGATACTACCTTGGGTAGCTATCAAATTTGGCTTAAGCCTTAAGAGTATCTTGCTTACCTACTCACTAAATCACATCTTTTTTCCTTCTACTATATACCTTATTTGCAAGCACGTTTTCAAACATAGAACGGCTGGTTTACTCATAATAGCATTACAACTCATCAGTATATCAAAGGGATTTTTCTGCCCTATGTTCGAGTTCTATTATGTAGCATATTTGTTAGTACTATTCGCCGTCATACTTCAATCTGACCTTAGATACAAGTATTTTTTACTCCCTCCACTCCTACTTATCATCTGCACAGGCCACCCGCTAGCGTTTTTATTGGCACTGCTTGTTATAGCCTATAGATTTATAGATCAAGGCAAGGAAGTGTACAAGAGCAGCTTCGCATTCATTTTGCTTATTATCATATTCTACTTTATAAAAAGCGAGTATCCCTCAGAATATGACCTTGCAAAGCAAAACGCTTTTTACAACACACTGGCCACAGCTAGATACGATACATCTTATCTCCTAAAAATTGGCAATATGTTACTGACTTACTATTGGGGAATTATTATAGTGTTTGTATTAACCGGCAGTCTACTTTTGGCTCAAAAGAGAGCCTACCATCTTCTGATTTTCATTGGTAGTTTTTGTTTATTCCTTGTCATAGCCAATATTTCATATTACGGCTTTCATATCACAAGATACCAAGAGCAGGTCTACTTTCCGCTCTCTTTTGCCGTGGCATTCCCATTGTTCTTTTATGTTTTGCCAAAAGCTACAGCTTTGAAAAAAAACATACTATTTTGTGCTCCCCATCAAACATACCCCTAATTTCCAACTACAGCAATAACTAATCTATCAAAGAGCCTGTCTTTGAAGTATCTACGGTTTAGTTTATAGCAAAATTCAGGGTCAGCGTAAAAACTTGGGGA
>DNBZ01000217.1 GCA_003484585.1 Bacteroidota bacterium
GATGGTAAGATGATTGCCGATATGGTAAAGAAGCTTTTGAGCTAAAAGGTCAAATACCGAGCCCCTAAACCAAGCTAATGCTTATCTAAAAAGTCAAAATAGATTTGCTTATCTAATAAGATAGACTGCTCCGGAATAGGAGTGCACATTGTTCCGAAAATCGAATGCTCTGATGTGGTACAAGTAGTATCCCGGCAAGGCATCTTTTCCATCCCACTGGGGTTGGTCTGTTTCAGATTCGAAAACTTTCTCTCCCCATCTATTGTAGATGCTCATTTCATATCTCACCATTCCTAGTCCTACAGGCCTGAAACCTTCATTAAGACCATCTTCTGTTGGGGTGAATGCGTCTGGAATAAATAAACTGTAAGCAAAGGATATATAGAGTTTTTTGGTGATGCTATCTAAACACCCAAATTGTGAGCTTACCCATTGTTTTATTTCGTAGTGGCCACTGTCTATAAACTTGTGAGCGAAGTTTTTTGAAATACTCTGGTTTCCATCACTAAAGAAATAAACTATAGAATCTCCATACACACTTAGGTCTGTACCTTCTATTTCTGCGGTAAATATATCTGCAGTTTCTGGGAATAGTTTGAAACCCGCAATAGGCAATGGATGTATCGTTACACGCTTAGATGTGTCGTAATCGCAACCAGGAAGTGTAGTTATTTGTAAGGTGACATTGTAGGTTTGGTCTTGGTAGTAGGTGTATAGGAAAGAGTCTCGCTCATCTATTACATCTCCATTATCCATATCAAAAGAAGCGGAAGAAATAGGAGTGCCCTGGCCACTTGTAGTATGCACTACCCACTGTCCGTCGCCCTCGCAGATATCCTTTATCTCAAAGTCTGGAGTTACTATGTAGTCTATAGTTATAGAGTCCGTATTGGCATCTATACATCCCCATTCATTCTCTACTTCTAGGTCTATAGTATAGGTACCCTTGGTGCTAAAAGTATGACTAAAGGCTTTAGTGTTATTCGTGGTGCCGTCTTCTAGATCCCAAGTGTAGCGAGTATAATTGTCTGCACTGCTTAGGCTGGTCTGGTTATCATCGCAAGGTAAATATTTATTGATGGTAGCTATGGGAGCTGGGTGTATGAGTATACTAAATGTACTATCTGTAACGCAGCCTCTGTTAGTTACCGTTCGTTGGCTTAGTGTATATAGGCCACCTGAAGTGAAATCGTAGCTAAAATTTTCTTGCCTAAAGGTGTCCGTCTGCACTATCCAAGTGGTCTGAGCTACTGAGTCTTTTTGGTTAGGAGTAGCAGTGAAAGTTATTGTTTCATTTTCGCAATTGCCTTGCTGAGTAAATAAGCTTTGCTCCTTATAATATACAGTGTAATCGTATGTAGATGAGTCTACACATCCGTAGTCTGAGATTACTTTTTGTTTAATGGTTTTTAAACCAATGGAATTCGGTAGTTCTTTTAGAGTGTCACTCCCTGGAGTATCTCCGTTCCCTTGATCCCAAAGAATAGTTGCTATACTTCCCTTTGAAATAGAGGAGGTGCTTATAGCGAAAATAGAATCCCCAAGACATGCATTTTGCACGGTAAATCCGCTTACTGGCAGAGGATAGATAGATGCAGTATACTCTGCAGTATCCATACATCCGTCGGCATTGCTTGCTTGTAGCCAGATAGTGTATGTGCCTGTGTCTGCGTAGCTGTAATTAAACGCGGAGTCCGTTCTTATATTTCCATCACCTAGTCTCCACTCGTAGCTGCTTATGTAGCTTTTAGTGCCTGGCAGTAGGGTAGGAGAGAGTACAGTAGAATCTTGCAAACAACCACTCTGTGCAGTGAGAGCTATGTCTGGCTTATCTAGTATGCTTACTTTGGTGGTACGTTGGTGGGTGCATCCTTGGTCGCTAGTCGCTGTAAGTGCTATAGTTAGTGAGTCTTGAGTGGGTAGTCTATACGCTACAGTGTCTGTGGTGTAGGTATTTCCTTCTATGGTCCATAGGTGCGAAAGAGTACCATACGCTAAGGTAGAGCTTGTTACTAGCTCGGCTAGCTTTTCTTCGCACGCAGGAGTGTACGTGAAACTTGCTTCTGGAATAGGAAAGATTTCTAAGTATTCTGTAGTTGTATCCCAGCATCCAAACTCATTGGACACAAACAAGTGCACAGGCAGTATTCTAGAGGAGTCTATTATTAGTAATGGATCGTTTAGTATGGATTCTCCTAAATCTTGAAAATCCCAGTGTGTGCTATCTTTTGCAGAGCCTAGGTAGTCTGTATTGTTTTTAATTCTAAATAACGTTTTTGCACAGCTGTCTTCCATTGTGATTTGTGCGGTAGGTTTAGGTACTACTCTAATGTGAGTAGAGTCAAATATTTGGCATCCTACATCATCCGTAATTACTACGGAATACGTAGTGTTTTGGGTCGGATTTGCAAAAGTTCTTACCTTGTCTGTAGTCTGTAAACTATCACTTGGCGACCAACTATATTTTTTTACTCGTCCAGTACCGCCGGTTACAGGTTCCCCTATTATTGCACTTTCCCCCAGGCAGATAGCTATGGAGTCTGCTAGGTTTACTACCATACCCGGATGCATATTTACGTACATCGTGTCATTACTAGAGCAAGATGACTTAGTGGTAGTCAGTATCATCTCTATACGCTTAGCCAGAGGAGTCGTGTTATTGCCAGTTAACGTAGTAGTGCTCGTATCATATTGGACTAAAAGTGAAGAATTATTCCACTCATACTGGTTTTGTATATTGCCTACTGAGCCTATTATTATCTCTTCGTTGTGACATATCAGCGTGTCTTTGCCCGCATTGAGTAACTGTATGGTAGCTATATCCGTAGATGTGGAGCCGCATACACAGTTGCTATCAGATATGTATAGCATTAGATTACAAGTGAAAGCAGATGAGGTACTGAAAGATAGGGCTCTTTGCAGACTAGAATCTGTGCCAATAGCTAAGAATATAGAGTCTCTGTAGAGTATAGTATCTGAAGATTCTATGATTCCATTCCCATTTGCATCGTAATAGATATCACATATCAATAAGTTTCCTGTAGCTTTTGAGGTGCCAGAGTTGCTTATCTTATAGTTAAGCGAAATGTCTTCATTGGCTCCATTGGGTAGTGACGTTGCATTGATGAAATCAAGTTGATACTCCCCTTTTACTACGGAATCTGTGGTGAGTAGCGAGCTGGTAGCTACATTTATATCGCAATAGGTATTGGTGGCTACACAAAGTGCTGGCTGACTCACTACGGCCTGTGCATACATTTGCTTTGTACCGCAACTAAGCAAGTTGTTGTTCAGGTATGTTTTAATCTTAAATAGACTGCTGTCTCCAGGTACTATTCCTTCTGGTAAAATCCAAGAGTAGGTATTTTCTCCATTCACCATTGCGTATATTGGCTTACCTACGGGCGAGTTTATTTGAGTGTCTACGAAATTAGTATCCACAAAAATACCGTTGGGTAAACTAAGAGTAAATCGGTCGGAAGTTCTTGTGGTATCTGGTCCTAGATTTATGAATTTCGCAAATGTGCTGTCTTTGTAATTGCAAACATCCAAGGGTTCTATATGGAAATCTATAGCGGAGAAATACGGCTTTACTACGCCTTTTATATTAATTACATCACCTACGGTATAAGGTGCGTTTACTGCTTTCCCGCATTTTAAGAATCCTCCAGGTTTCAATAAAAATCCAGTAGCACTAGTGAAATCGCAATCTGTAGATAGTTTGAATCGTAAGTTCATAAAGTGACCCGTGCCGCTATTTACTCCCAGTAGGCCACTATTTCTAAAAAGCGTATCGTGGTTTGCGAAAGTCCATCGATAGGTATTGGGACCAGAATTAGTGAATGTATCTACTCGTATAGAATCACTTCTGCCATCTACAAATAGCCATGCACTGTCTCGTAACACCATGCCCGGTCTTAATATGATGTCTAAGTAAGATCCATAAACGTCAGGCGTTCCCGTATTTCTTATTTGTACAGTTATCTCTTGCTCATCGCATAGGTCTATAGCATCTATAGTGCCCAGTATGTTAGCTTCTAGTCTAGAGTTTATGGGTTCGTAGTATAGTTGTCTTACTATTCTATTACACGTAGATACAGATATAGAGTCTGGATATCCTCCACAATCTGAGCTGGTCATTAGTGCTATACTGTCCTTGTCACAGGAAATATATTTAGCATAAATAAGGACATCTTTATACCCAGAGGAGGCCAAGTTGCCTAGCTCAAAAATATCATTAGTCTTGGTAAAATAATTGCCTGTAAGTTTATCTTGTACAGCCACTATCCTAGCGTTAGGCTTATCATAAGCTCCAAGCCAAATATTATTAGCCGCAGAACCACTTCTTGTGTTGCTTATCCTTGCTTCCCACACTACGGTATCTTTTTCTGGATATACATAGTCATTCGTTATGGTGATGCTCACAGATGGTTTAATGTACCGAATGGCATCACTCTGGGTAGTAGAAAAAATAGTGTCTAAACCACTGGCCCAGATTCCGAGTTTCTCGAATACAAAACCATACATTACTTGAGAAATGCCATCTATTGCCTTGCAGTTAGGTTTCTGTAAAACGCTAAAAGTACCGGTAAAGCCGTCATCACTTATCTTCAATACTCCGCCCAGGTCTTCGTACAGGCTATCTACTCTGTACTTGTACTCCCTATTGGTAGTGGAGTAAGGTGATATGCTGCTAATATATTGAGAGGCATTAGCTCCTGTTCCTTTAGTTCTATACTGTCTTAAGCTTGCACTTAATATATCGAATCCAGGTTCTTTTAATACGATTATCTCTTTTAACTTAGCCCACTTTCTGTATTCGTACGGAAAGATATTTCCCCCAGCATAGTTAGAACAACACCTGCCTATACTTAGGTAGAAATTTTGTGAAGTTTGCACATTGCTGCATCCATCTATCGTTAGTACGTTTCGTCCATAATTTGCAAAATAGTAGCCCATCAAACTAAGGTTAGCAGAGAAACTATCACATGAGTATTTTTGAGATGTAGATGGGCTTGCCACTGTGCTAACGTATACCTCATTGTCTATTCTCAGGGTTACATTGTTATTCCCTATATTTTTATCCACTATATATTTCACATCTAGCACTAGACTATCTTGGCTGCCATATTTATAGTAGTAGTAGATGGAGCATCCAGAACTCACTAAGCTATTTATGCCGAAATTAAAGGAGAAGGTTTTTGCATTGCCAGATGCTGTAGAGGTGTACTGTACGTCAGGACAAGTAACTACCAAATTGCCACTTCTATACACAGAAAGTTGTGCAGATGCTACAGATAGATATCTTCCATAGTTTAGTTTAGAGATGGCTTTACCATGCTCCCACGTAGTTGTGCTGCCAGCATTGTTCACTTTAGCCCTAAAAGTGGTAAGTACAGTGTCCCCGTACATTATTCTATGCCTTTTGATACTAGAAAAATTTAGTGATCCTGAAGTATCTGCTATTCCATCATTATTATTATCGGGCAGGCCGTATGTTATCCTTTTAGCATCATAACTGCTAAAACTGAGCCCCGTGTTACAACCAGAAGAGCAATGGATTCGAATATCGTCTGAGTCACAGTACACAGGAATATCACATCCTGAGTTGCAGGTGGTGTCTGGGTTGTAGCTCATATTCATTTTATATGTGCTAGTGCTATTGCTGGTGGCAGAATTGCAAGATGCCTCTAAGTTGATGAGTAATTCAGATCGAGGTAAGGTGACACTCGGTGGCCCATAGAAAAATGCTCTTACGGTATCTCCACTTTGGGTAAATCTGCTAGGCGACCAGCTGCTGCCATTGTGATGTGCAAATTTTAGGTCGGCACTAGTCATTGTATGACTAAGTGTAGCAGGCAGTATCAGCTCTATTACTAGCCTAGTTCTGATGCTTGGGCTAAATAGGTATCCGTTGCTAAAACTATATTCCCATTGTTTGGTCTCGCCTTCAGATATATCGGTAGGAATAAACTTACTTATTATCATACTCTGAAAGGAGCCGTAAGATCCAATTTGGTCTCCTGAGTATATCACATTGCCGCATTGGTCTTGAAACGATGTTTTGAATCGCCATCGCTGGTTATATAGTGTAGAATTAGAATTACATACCGTAGGACAACATGACTTAGTTTTCCATCGAATCGTTATAGAGTCGTTTGGTGCCATGTTGGGTAGCGTTAGGTAAGCTTCTCCCTTTGGGTTACTCCCTAAACATGCAAATCTCCCTGTATTACTAGTTGCAGAGGTTTTGTAGGGTGAGGCACTTATCCACGTACTACTTCCGGAAATTTTATAGGTAAATGTATTGGTGAGTATTTGAGATATAGCGTAGGCATAGTATCCAGAACCCGCGTTTTGAAAAACATGAAAGTCCATAGATCTCGCAGTATCATTGCC
>DNBZ01000166.1 GCA_003484585.1 Bacteroidota bacterium
ACGAACATTTTTATTCTGTAACATTTTTATTGCTGCAAATTTCAGTTAAAACGCGGTTAGTTGATTTGGGATGTAAAAAGGCTATCACTTTACCATCTGCACCATCTTTGGCTTCTTGGTGTATTGCGTCAAAACCTTCTGATTTTAAACGAGATAGTTCGGCATTCACATCCTCTACTGCAAAGGCAATATGGTGTATCCCTTCTCCTTTTTTCTCTACAAAAGAATGGATAGCACTTGACTCATTAGTAGCTTGCAAGAGCTCGATTTTGACATCTCCTACTTTAAAGAAAGAAGTGATCACACCTTCGCTTACTACCTCTTCCATCTTGTAGTGCTCGGTATTTAGCAGCTTAGCAAAAAGCTTATTACTCTCCACTATATCTTTTACTGCTATACCTATATGCTCTATTTTTTGCATTAGAGCAAAAGTAGTGAATAGTAATTAGTGAGAGATAGAACACTATTTAGGAAGTTCTACTTATAGTATTCCCACTTCTTTCATGCATTCTGTCATCATAGAGTAGGTGCGTTCTATATCTGCATCTAGCCCTATGGAGAACCGGATAAGTCCATCGGTTAATCCCATCTCCTTTTGTTCTTCTAAAGGAATTTCGGATGATGTGGAACTTCCTGGGGCACTAAATAGCGTCTTATAAAAACCAAGACTAACAGCTAGGTATCCTAAGTTTTTGTTTTGCATTAGTTCCATAAGTTCATTTGCTTTTGCCAAGCTGCCTACGTCTATGGTAAGCATGCCACCAAAGCCATACTCCTTATTTAGCATCTCTTTGTAGATGTGGTGAGATGCGTGAGAAGGCAATCCAGGGTAGACTGTTTTTAGACCAGTAGCTTCAAACTTCTCTGCTAAATAAAGAGCATTTTTACTGTGTTGTTGTATTCTGATGTGAAGTGTTCGTAGGTTTTTCAAAACAGATGATGCTCTCAGGCTATCCATAGTAGAACCCAAAAGCATACACGCTCCGGTATTCACATCTCTGAGAGCATTGATAAAATCTTGGGTACCGCACACCACACCACCTACCGTATCGCTAGATCCGTTAATGAATTTAGTGAGACTGTGAATGACAATGTCTGCACCTAAGTTTTGCGGGGATATAGAAAGTGGCGAAAATGTATTGTCTACTACTAGTTTTAAGTTGTGCTTTTTGGCTAGTGCAGAGAGAGCCTTTATATCTGCAACCTCTAATAATGGATTGCTCACACTCTCACAGTATAAAACTTTAGTCTTTTCGTCAATAGCAGCTTCTACTGCTTCTAGGTTTGTAATGTCCACAAATGAAGTGTTAATACCAAATCCTGGAGTGAAGTTTTTTAGGAATGCATACGTGCCGCCATAAATAGTCCTGCTACATACGATGTGGTCATTTGCTTTGCATAACTCTAAAATCACACCAGTGATAGCTCCCATGCCGGAAGCGGTTACGTTGGCCGTCTCTGTACCTTCCATAGCAGCTAGTGCTTCACCAAGGTATAGATTGGAAGGGGTGGAGTGCCTAGAGTATAGATAGCATCCGTCGGCATTGCCTTCAAATGTATCGAACATTGTTTTTGCAGACAAAAACGTATACGTAGATGAATCAGAAATAGAAGGGTTCACTCCTCCGAATTCTCCGAAATATTGTAAGTCTTGTATGTTGTTAGCTGGTTTAAAATCCATTTGGCAATAATACATCTTATTGTTTATGAACAATGATGAGCTGGGTTTCTATAATTTTAAAATTGATTTATACGTACTGTTTGAACTGGTCACTATCTCAATATGATATAATTCGGCATTCAGTAAACTGATGTCAATATCCACGGTATTGCTTGACATGTTTCTTTTATATACCTGCTGACCTATGGAGTTGTAGATATATATAACTAAGATGGGCTCAGTTGCTTTTATTACAAGATTTCCCTTGCTGGGGTTAGGGTAGACATGTATTTTATTACTGATTTTAGCGGTTATTGAGTTTGTACAAGGGCTACAATTACTCCCTCCACAGTCTATGCCTATTTCGTCGCCATTTTGGATGTAGTCTCTGCAGGACCATGAGTTGCGTGTAGTTTCGGACTCATCTTCTAGGTCATCTACTATAGCCTGAACCTCTGCAGAAAGTGAAGTCATGTCTATTGGACTATTTTCGAAAGGGTCAATGGTTAGGTCATACAATTCTTTAGAGCCATCTGCTAGTTGGATTAGTTTGTATTGAGCATTGCATACAGACCAGTAGTAGTCTGCTCCATCTTTGAATTCCATAAAATTGTAATCTCTGGTGTTTCCAGCATTGCCCGTGAGTAGGTGTTTGAAACTAAGACTATTACCTACTCCACCATTCATAGGTACGTCTGCTATATCTAGTATGGTAGCATGTACATCTGTTAGATTAATAAGAGCAGATTCTCGTTCTCCTTTTCTAGTTACTCCCTTCCCAGCTATAATCATAGGCACACCGATACCACCCTCGTAGATGGTGCCTTTGCCATGACCAGCAGGATAATCTCGGAGTACTTGTCCTCCGGTGCCATTATCTCCTAAGAATATCACAATAGTGTTGTCTCTTTCTTCAGTCGACATGCTGGCAAGCAATCTATTGATTTCGTAATCCAAAGATTCTATCATTGCGATGAATTTTTGCAAATTATTATTTGTCCTAGTTATGGTATACATATGGCTAGGAGGTACATGAAATGGAGTATGAGGAGCAGCATGTGCAAGCCATAGAAACCAAGGTTTAGTCTGAGCTTGTGTCCATGTTATAGCCTTGTCAGTCAGTGTGGTAGTCACATAAGAATTTTCTTCTGCAGTTACTCCATTCTCGGTTTTGTCCCATACGTCATACGTGTTAGGGAATGCTTCTAAAAAACCAACATAATAATCTGCTCCAGTTTTAATAGGATGGTCAGGATCTAGAGGTCTAGAAGAGATATGCCACTTGCCTATCACAGATTTTGCGTAATCTGCATTTTGACTTTGTGTTATTCTTTTGAGTACAGAAGTATATGCAGTATCTAGATTTCCTGGAGTGCCTTGCACTCCAGTTTTATTGCCGTGTAGTCCACTCATCATACTAGCTCTAGTGGATGTACACATGGGCGTACCCCATACGTTGTCAAATGCGATGCCAATAGATCTCAAACTGTCCAGAGTAGGAGTAGTAGGCATAAGCGTAGACTGACCAAAACCATTGAGTGCATCTCGTCCTAGATCGTCTGCTATTACTAACAGTATGTTTGGTGTCTGAGCACGGGTAAAATGCGAACTGCATATAGTTAACAAAAGAAACAAAAAGTATTTTTTCATATGGGACATTTTTAATAAAAAAAGATGCCCAAAGGGAGGGTATCTTGCTGATGAGTTTTTATGCTATTTTAGCTTATCTGGTAATCACTACTTTTTTGCTGAAAGTAGTATTCCCGTCTGTGAATTCTAGTAGGTAAGTGCCCTCATATACTGCTTGTACATCATAGTAAGCTATAGTGCTGCCTGGTCGTATTGTGGTCTGGCTTATTTCTCTTCCCATTAGGTCTATGAGTCTTATAGTTACATTAGAGGTATTAAGTCCGTTTAATTGTATTGCTATCAGGTCTGTAGCAGGATTCGGATAAAGTGTAATGTCATTTGTATTTAACTTGCTTACAGCATTAGTAGATGGCGTATAAACCGTTGTAGCTTCAGCTACCGTGTTTACTTTCCTGTCCACTCTAACCCCATAAAATGTAGGCCCTATGGCGTATGGATATGCTGAATTCCAGTTTTCATCTACCGTACAGAAATATGCATATGTTCCTTCAGGGTATTCTGGAGTTACACAGAATCTACCATTGTGCTCGTCTAAGTAGGCTTCGTCGGCATTGCTTTTAAACTCATAATCTTCTCTAAAATACCCCAAGTAATAAGTGCCATCTACTGGCGGTCCTGCATCAGAAGTGCTGCCATCAGGCTTAGTAGTACGTATTGTGATACTTCTAAGACTATAGCCAGACTTTATTCTTACTACATCTCCGGTTCCATCTTTTTTAGCATAGCCATATGCTCCATATATTGGGAAGCCATCATAAGCATACCCTATCAGCGGTGAGTGGCTGTTGCTATCTATAGCGTATAAACCTTCAGCATCATACAAGTTGCATATTTCCGAAGTGGTCTCTAGGTCTAGTTTAAAAGCAGAAGGATTTTGGTGATGATGATAGTTTCCCATAGCAGGATGTCCTTTAGCACAATCAAAACCTTCTTTCTCTGCAGGTATAGCATCTCTGTTCCAGTCTTGAGTAGACCCCATTCCTCCAGGACAAGGTGGATTACCTGGACCGCCGCATAAAGCTTCAGTAGTAGGATTCCAAGATACCCCATCTCTGTAGTCAAATAGTGCTACTCCGTTTATGAATATTCCCACATTACCACCTGTGGTAGTCATTAGATTACCTGTATTTGCAGTTGGGCTTAGGGGGATTTTATAAATGCCGTTTTGGTTGCTGGCTTGGCTAGGATTGCCATCACTAAATGGTCCTGTAGGGTAGGAGGGAATACCTGTAGCAGTCACATACACAAAGTCCGCTGAGTATTCTACTTTTTGGCAATTTACTAGAATACTATTAGCTACTAAAGTGGAGTTACCTTTAGGGTAATAAAATCCGGTTTCTGTAGTGTTTTGAAGCCAAGAAGATACTGCAGGGCTTACTTGAGACTGGCCCAGTAGGCTGATGCTCATTAGGATGATGAGAATTGATTTTTTCATTATTGTTTGGGTTTTAATATTTTAATTGGATATTTATTCGTTTTGGTAAGTATGAATTCTTGATCATTAAGCGTAAGAATAAAAGCGATGAGATCTACTTTTTCGTTAGAGCTGAGCTTTACTCCTTGCTCTAGTTCTTTTGACAAATGTATATTGTTATTTATTCCATTTGTATAATGATTTAGGACCTCATTTATTTTTTGAAATCTACCGTCGTGCATGTACGGATAGGTATAACTGAGATTTCTTAAGCTTGGCACTTTAAAAAGAAAGCTATCTACGGCTTGCAGTGTGACCGCATATCTGCCCACATCTTTGATTTCTGGATCTATTCTTAAGCCATTATTTTTAAAGGTATGATTTGTAAATAGAGGTTCGGTATGACAGGAGTTGCATTTTGTTTTAAATAACTGGTAACCTGCTTTTTCTTGGGTTGTAAATGAATCTGTTTTGTGAACTACTCGATCGTATTTGGCATTTGCGGAAACTAGTGAAAGTTGGAAAGCCGACAGAGCCTTTAGCATTCGCTGACTGGTGATGGAAGTGTCCCCATATGCATCTCGAAACAGGGTAGGATAGAGGCTACTTTTTTGCAGCTTGCTCAGTACATTGGGTAGGGATTCTCCCATTTCTCCTGGGTGAGAAATGGGTGCGAGGGCTTGTGTTTCGATATGGTTTATAGCTCCGTCCCACATGAGCTCTTTTTGCCATGCTAGATTAAATAGTGCAGGGGCGTTTCGAGTACCTATACTATCACCTATGCCGTGACTTACGGCATGGTCTGTATGGGCAAAAGCATTATACGGGGAGTGACAGCTAGCACAAGAAATAGTACCATCCAAGGAAAGTATGGGATCGTAGAACAAAGCTCTGCCAAGTTGGATACTCTCTGCTGAACTATCTAATGAATAGTTTGGTTTTGGGAAATGGGAAGGTCTTAATCCTGTGATTTCAGAAGAAGAAAAATAGCATGCTAAACTCAAAAGTATGAAGGCTAGAATCTTCATTTTGAGGTAAAGGATTGAGCTATTTTCTCAGAAAGATAGATTGCTTCATTACTTGGTCTCATTATATTCAGTTGGTCTATAGAGCCTATAGCTTGTAGTTGGAATGGTAGTATTTTGCTAGAAACAGGAAGCATCACTTCTTGCGAAGCATTATATGGAAACGAATATCCTCCTAGGTGATAGGTAAATTTCTCATCACCACGGGAACCCTCTATTTTGGTGTTGATATATCCGCTCTGCCATGTCCAGTACATACCGTGTATTGGATCTAGATCCTCAGAAAGTGCACCTTGGCTATTGGTGTTGCTGTCTATACCTAGAGTAAATCGGAGATGAGTGAAATGAAAGGAATCTGGTGTTGGTATTTTTAGCGTTTGGACGTTACTGATGTCCATTAGGTAAGCCTGCTTCTTGGACAGATAGTCTTCATTAAGCTCCTCGTTATAAAAGCTCACATTGGAGATGTAGAAGCGTATTTTACTGAAACTGAAACTATTCCCATAGGTATGGTTAAGTTCTATTTTCTCTGCTCCCCAAGAAGGAACGATAGTAATAGAGTCTTGGGCCATGCAGCTTATCATTACTAGATACGTTGCTATATACGCTATTGATCTCAAGTTGTTAATTTAGACAGTTAGTAAAGGGGTTTTATTCCAAGTTGCAATAGTCGTCACTCTGCTCTACAGTCTTTAGGTTTCTAAAGTCTACATCGTTTTTCTTTTTCACTTTTCCCCGGCTAAAGAGTTTCTTGAATAGGGTTAATGAACTGTTGTCTTCCACTGCTTGAGTTTATTTAATTGTCTTGTGCTTCTTCAGTCTCTGGTGCATC
>DNBZ01000220.1 GCA_003484585.1 Bacteroidota bacterium
GTTAGCTTGTCCCAGCTTTTTAAGCTTAGTAATAATGTCAGTACTTAAATTTCCTGGAGTGACATGGTATTTTAATATGTCCGCCAATACAGCCTTGTTTTCAGGCTTTACTAAGTTTTCTACTGTTCCTTCTGGTAGTGCAGCAAAGGCTGCGTCCGTAGGTGCGAAAACTGTAAGTGGGCCTACATTTACCAAAGCATTTTCAACTTGTGCAGCTTGTACAGCCGCTACTAGTGTTTTGTGATCTGGCGAGCCTAGAGCTATCTGCAGGCAATTAGGAGTTCCTCCTTCTTCTGCTTCTATAAATGCTTGCCCCGTTCTCTCGGTGCTCTCCGGAGTAGTACTGGAAGAGTTGCCACTGTCAGAAGAACTAGTACAAGCAGACATGCCGCACGTAATAATTGTAAAGATGATTAGTTTATTTAATTTCATGATTGATTATTTAAGTGTTCTGAAGTACTCTAATATAGCTCGTGCATCTTCTTCTGCGATGTTCTGATTGGCCATTGGAGCGTTATTATATTCTGCTAATAAATCTTTAGCTATAGGATCCTTTATGATCATATTTTCAGGATTCATTATCATGTTCATTACCCATTCAGGGCTTCTTCTGTCCAATACTCCTGTAGGATTAGGTCCTATGAATTTTTTATCTGTCTTGTGGCAAGCGGTACAATTGGCTTCAAAAACCTCTTGCCCTTTTGCGGCCATAGCTGCATCTACCTCAGCACCTAATGTTACTGAAGAAATAGGTCCAACTCCTTTATTCTCCATGGGATCCATAGCTTCAGGTTCATCCTCTACCATAGAAACAGGAGCCTCTCCAGTGTCCGTTGATTTCTCTGACCCACCACCGCAACTAGCGATGAATAGTCCTACAGTTAAAATTAATGCTGTTGTGAAAATCTTTTTCATTTGTGATTAAGTACTTTTTTTGATTAATGATTTATGTCTTACTTTTAATAGAGCAAAGTTATTTCGTATCATTAAATTGGACACATGCATCCACTTAATATTGGTCAGTTCTCGTTATGATAATGGTCACCACGAGAACATTAAAAAGAGTGATGAACCGGCAATGTTTTTAAGAAAATATAATTAGTAATTTAGCTCCCCAAAGCCTTTTTCCCAATTTTGAGCAAGTGATGAGATTGATGTTTTTTTGAAAAATTCTAAAAACGACCCTCTTACATTAGAATATTCGTCGTGGGCCGGGCAAGGGTATTCGGAGTTACACTCGGACAAACCAAGAACACAATGGTTTTGCAAAGAATCACCCTCTATAGATTTAACAATATCCCAAACTGTAATATCGTTTTTTCTTTCCGGTATTATTCGAAAGCCTCCTCCTTGGCCTTTACTAGAATCTATGATATCAGCTTTCACCAATTTTTGTAGAATCTTAGATGTAAATGCTTCTGGCGAATCAATGCTTGCAGCAATATCTTTTAGGCCTACTCTTTTACTCTCCCCATATCGGCATAGATATATCAGGGCTTTAATCCCATATTCAGTTGATTTCGAGAGCATGTCTTTGAACGGTCAAAAATAGTCCATTTAAAAATATATTGATCACTAAAATCACATAGTGAACATATAATTATGACAGATCACCAAAGAAATCTATGAACTTATTACTGTTTTGGATTACTATCTTACCCTATTACTTACTACAGCACTCCATCTCCTGAGCCTGCACATTGTACGCAGGGCTGATATAGGGTATGCCTAATCCTGCAGAGCGAATGATGATGATAAATCCTACAACGAGGAGTATTTTGGGAGTGTAGGCATTAAATTTTCGTAAGGACTTCTGTAAACCTAGTTGCGGCAAATAACTCATAGCAAGCAGGATAGGTAGTGTTCCCAATCCGAAGACTACCATATACGCTCCAGCATTTACCAGACTACCCGTGTTTACCGAGAGTATAGCCGCACCAAAGGATAATCCGCACGGCAGCAATCCATTGAGCACACCTAGCATGATATTACCTGTACGTCCTGATTTGCTTTTCATCATTCTGTCAGAAATGAGAGCAGTTATTTTAGTAAAGAGTTTATTGACTGGTGGGATGTAGCTCTTTAGCCCATAAATGACCAAAAGTATCCCACTGAATAAGCCTATGTATTGTTGTAGCTCAAAAACCTGCAGCGGTGAGACTACAAAGTAAAAAAACACAGCAAGTATGATATAGCCTATCCATCTGCCTACGTGATGCACGAGCAGACTAAATAGCGAATACTCTCTAGCTGCTAAGCCTAGCATAAACGGACCACACATAGCTGCACAGTGCAGGCTACCGAGCAATCCCAATATGAAGGCGGACCACATCATTTTACGATTTGTTGTTTCTTAAAAAAGGTTTTCCCTTCGGTAAATCCGGTAATTTCTAAAACCCATATACCAGCCTTCAGAGCTCTTGGTATTTTTAAGGTTTGTGCCTTTACTGGTGTTGAAGTCGTACTCTTTTCATCAAAATCGTACTTACTATCGGCTAGGAAAACCAATCTATAACCTGTCACATAGCCTTCTTGCTCATACTTTACATCTATAGCATTCTCTCCTCTATTAAAGGACACCCTCACCTTAGCACCCTCCTGCTCCTGTACCATTCGCTCTGCGTGCATCTCTCCCTGCTCATAGTAGTCTTTCTCATACAGCGATTGATTACTCGTAGCCATTTTAATACCCATACTCACTATGAATATGACGAATAATGCCATGCCGATTATTAGTATTTTAGACCAGTCTAATTTCATTCTCTTACGGGTGCTAAGAACGTGAATTTAGATGTCTTTATCAACTCACCATCTACAAAAAGATTTACTTCCATTGGCACCTCATTTTTATTTATATCCTTCTGCTCCTTGTAGATCATAAACACCTTTTTCTCTTCACTATTAGATTTTAGAACAGAGTCCTGCTGCACCATTATAAGGGTAGTGTTCGCTGTATTTTTACTAGACTCTAGCTCTAATCTAAAGTTCTTATCCTCAAAAGTTTTATTCACCATACTAAGGTTGAACATATTAGTCACTCTACCATCCGCTGACTCTGAGTAGGTGCTCCCTGAGATACGGAGCACATTAGCCTCTACACTCTTCCGTGTAGTTAATATAGCAACAGATGATCCCAGAAGAATAAGCATCACCGCACTATAGGCAATTATTCGAGTAGATATCTTAAATCCTTTTTTCTCTTCTATATTATTCTTGCTGTCTATACGAATGAGGCCTACAGGCTTATTAATCTTCACCATCACCTCATCACACGCATCCATACACCCAGTGCAGTTGATGCACTCTAGCTGCGTGCCGTGGCGTATGTCTATACCCGTAGGACACACATCTACGCATAATCCACAGTCTACACAATCGCCTTTCTTATCCTGTTCTTCATTTTTTCTAATCTTACCTCTTGGCTCACCCCTGAGATAGTCATAGGCTACTACCATACTATTTTGATCTAGCATTACACCTTGAAGTCTCCCGTACGGGCAGGCCATGATGCACACCAGTTCTCTCATTTTAGCAAAGACCAGATAGAATACGAAGGAGAATAGTACTAAGCTTAGAAAGGTCACATAGTTTTCTGCAAAGGGACCCGTAATCTGTGCCCAGAGCTGCTCATAACCTATGATATAGGCTAAAAACGTATGCGATATAGCAAAAGATACAGCAAAGAATACTGTGTGTTTGAGAGACTTTTTGAAAATCTTCTCTCTATTCCAGGGCATAGCATCTAGCTTCTTTTGCTTATTGGCATTGCCCTCTATGAGGTTTTCTATCTTGCGAAAAACCATCTCCATAAAAATAGTCTGTGGGCACGCCCAGCCACACCATACTCTACCAAAGACAACTGTAAATACGACAATGAAAACTAGAAACGTCAGAGTTAGAATAACGAAAACAAAGAAATCTTGAGGCCAAAATGGTTGCCCAAAAATAACGAACTTACGCTCTATAAAATTGAGTAGAAGCAATGGATATCTCCCAATTTTAATGAATGGCCCTGCAAAGAAAAAGGCAAGTAAAAACCAACTGAAATAGGTGCGATACTTATATAGCTTCCCCTTTATAATTTTGGGATATATCCACTCTCGCTTACCATCAATCGTCTGATTACCAATGTGATCTCTGAATGCTTCTTCGTACTTGTTCATATGCTACTCATCTACGGATTAGAATAGTAGTTCAAAGATGGAGGGTGCAGCAGTGCAGATAACTGATACGCATCATAGGGTGGTATGATATGGGCTTAAAGGGGGTTTGGGTTGCACCGCAGATTGAGATTCCAAATGAACATATCGATTCAGAGCGTAGCGAAGAATCTCCTTGTTTTCCAGAGTTCAAATCGTCATTCCAAGCGAAACGATTGGAATCTCATTCGGAGTATTTCGTAGTTTTACTCTTCTCTTTTTCTGCAAAATCAAAAAGGACGGCCAGGATGATTAGCCAAACTACAAAAAAACCTCCATCGATTA